>JBFJHN010000051.1:0-8626 GCA_041613275.1 Candidatus Krumholzibacteriia bacterium
AGCCGGAACATGTAGAACGCAGTCATACCCGCCGCGACGGCGCCCACCACCCACAGGGCGGGGTGGCCGTTCGGGCTCGACCACGACTTCCACAGGATCTCGTCCTTGCTGAAGAAGCCGGAGAGACCGGGGATGCCGGCGATGGCCAGCGTCGAGATGAAGAACGTCCAGAACGTGCGCGGCATCCACTTGCGCAGGCCGCCCATCTTGCGGATGTCCTGCTCTTCGTGCATGGCGTGAATGACGCTGCCCGAGCCGAGAAAGAGGCAGGCCTTGAAGAACGCGTGGGTCATCAGATGGAAGATGCCGGCGGCGTACGAGGCCACGCCCATGCCCAGGAACATGTAGCCCAGCTGGCTCACGGTCGAGTACGCGAGCACCTTCTTGATGTCGTTCTGCACCAGACCGATCGTCGCGGCGAACAGCGCCGTGGCGGCACCGATGATCGCCACCACCATCAACGTGTCCGGCGCCATCGTGTACAGGTAGTTGAGCCGCCCGATCATGTAGACGCCGGCGGTGACCATCGTCGCGGCATGGATGAGCGCCGACACCGGCGTGGGGCCGGCCATGGCGTCGGGCAGCCACACGTACAGAGGAATCTGCGCCGACTTGCCCGTGGCGCCGACGAAGAAGCACAGCGTGATGAACGTCGGCAGGTTGATGCCCCAGATGCTGTCCTGCGCCAGCACGCTCACCACCTCGCGCAGCTCCATGAAGTTCAGCGTCGCCACGCCGTGGCGCTGCAAGCCCCAGAACAGCGCGAAGCCGCCCACGATGAAGCCGAAATCGCCGATGCGGTTGGTGATGAACGCCTTCATCCCCGCCTGCGCCTTCTGGATGTCGGTGAACCAGAAGCCGATGAGCAGGTACGAGCACAGCCCGACGCCCTCCCAGCCGATGAACATCATCAGCAGGTTGTCGCCCATGACGAGCGTCAGCATGGCCCAGACGAACAGGTTGAGGTAGGCGAAGTAGCGGTAGTGGCCGTCGTCGTGCGCCATGTAGCCGGTGGAGTACACGTGGATGAGGAAGCTCACGCCCGTGACCACGAGCAGCATGACCGCGGTCAGCGGATCGACCATGAAGGCGAAGTCCACGTGCAGGTCGCCGATGTGGAACCAGGTCCACAGCTTGTTGCCCAGCAGGCGCGGCTCGGTGCCGCGCAGCATGAAGAACGTCCACACCGAAAGCCCGAACGAGATGAACACGCTGGCGCAGGCCACGAAGTTGACCGGCCCCTTGCCGAAACGCGTCTGCAGAGGCTTGCCGAAGAAGCCGTTGATCACCGCCCCGAGAAGAGGCATGAGCGGGATCAACCAGAGGTGTGGCGCGTCGGTCGGATGCATCGAACTCCCCGTACGGCGCTAGCGCTGCAGGCTGCGCAGCTCGTCCGCGTTGATGCTGCTGCGGGCGTGGTAGATGGCGATGATGATCGCCAGCGCGATGGCGGCCTCGGCCGCCGCCAGCACGATGATGAAAATGCCGAACACCTGACCGCCCAGGAGCGGAGTCCCCGCGGCCCCGGCGCCGAAGCGCGAGAAGGCCACGAAGTTCAACGACGCTGCGTTCAGGATGAGCTCGACACCCATCAGGATGCTGATGGCGTTGCGACGGCTGACCATGGCGATGATGCCCAGGCTGGCGAGCAAAGCGCTCAAGATCAGGTAGTGTTGCAAGCCAACCATGGGGCCTCCAGGGCCGTGCGCACGCTCGCTCAGTGCGACTCTTCTTCGACTTCCTTCTTGCCCACCACGACGGCGCCGATGAGAACGACCAGCAGCAGCACCGAGATGGCTTCGAACGGCAGCAGGTAGCGCGACAGCAGCAGGTTGCCGATCTCGCTCGAGGTGGGCTGCACGGCGCGGTCCGAGGCCTGCGGCCACGGCACGCTGCGGATCACCGACACCAGCGACGTGAAGACCACGAGGCCCAGCGCCGCGGCGCGAATGCGTTTGAAGCTGATGGCCTCGACGCGCAGGTCGTAGACCTTCTGCGTGAACATCACGCCGAACAGGATGAGAACGAGAATGCCGCCGACGTAGACCAGCACCTGGGTGACGGCCAGGAAGTCCGCCCCCATGAGCGCGTACAGACCGGCGACGCCCGACAGCGTGAACAGCAGAGAGAAAGCCGAATACAGGAGATTGCGCGAGAAGACCACGACGCACGCCGGCAGTATCGTCACGGCGGCGAAGATCCAGAAGATGAGATCAGCCGTCGTTTGCATCCGGTTTCCCGTCCCCGCCGCCCTCCGCGGTCGTGTCCGATCCGTTGCCGCCGGCTGCCTTGTCGCCGCCCGCTGCGTCGGCCGCCGGTGCCGCGCCCTTCGCTTCGGGCGCGGAGCCCTTGGCCTCGCCGGCTGCGGCCTTCTTGGCGTCGGCCGCCGCCTTGGCCTTGGCCTTGGCTTCCTTGGCGGCCGCGGCCTTGCGCGCGGCCTCGGCCGCCGCAGCCTGCACCTGCGCGCGCCGGGTGTCGTCGACGAGCCGCATGTGCATGTCGGCCAGGTCCGGCGACGAGCCTTCGAACTCCTTGGTGAAGAAGATGGCGCCCGTCGGACACGGCTCGACGCACAAGCCACAGTACATGCACTTGTACAGGTTGATGTCGAAACGAACGGGATCCTTGATCTTGGGCGTCGGCTTGCCATCCAGCGCCGACTCGATGAGGATCTTGTCGATCTTCTCGTCCTCGATCACGATGCAGTCGATCGGACAGTAGCGCTCGCACAAACGGCACGAGATGCAGATGTCGAGATCCACCCACAGGAAGCCGCGGTAGCGCTCGGGGATGAGGTCGGTCATCGGCTTCGGCGTGCGATCCGGATACTGCGTCGTGGTCGGCGGGCGCATCATGTGCGAGAACGTCACCGACAGACCTTCGAAGATGGTCGTGGCGCCGCGGCGTAAGTTCTCGACGTACTCGGCAAGGGCCTGCATGGCTCTCCGCTACACGATCGGGTTCAGGTGGATGCGCGCCTGCGTCTCACGCAGGTTGTAGCGCACGCGCATGACGAAACGAACCGCCAGCAGCAGCGCGACGGCGAACAGCGCAATGCTCACCGCGCGCGCCAGCGGGTTGTCACGCGGCACGAAGGCTTCCCACGTGGCTGTGCCCAGAAGCCCCACGAACGACATCGGCACCAGGTACTTCCAGCACAGCTCCATCATCTGATCGACGCGCACGCGCGGCAGCGTCCAACGGATCCAGATCATCACGAAGATCCAGAAGAACGACTTACCGATGAAGAACAGCACCTGCACCAGCGTGCGCACCGATTCGGGCACCGCCGCCGGCACGTTCCAGCCGCCCATGAACGTCATCGTCGCAATGGCGGCAATGACGTACAGGTTGGCCCACTCGGCCAGGAAGAACAGCGCGAAGCGCATGCCGCTGTACTCGGTGTTGTATCCGGCAACCAGCTCGGATTCGCCTTCGGGCAGGTCGAACGGCGTGCGGTTGGCTTCGGCGAGCGCTGCGATGAAATAGATGAAGAACGCCATGAACAGGAACGGCGTGCGGAAGATGTTCCACTCCCAGGGCAGCCAGCCCTGCTGCTGGATGATGCCCTGCGTGCTCATCGTGCCGCTGGCCAGCACCACCGTCAGAAGCGCCATGCCGGTGGGAATCTCGTAGCTGATGATCTGGTTGGCCGAGCGCATGCCGCCCAACAAGGCCCATTTGTTGTTCGACGACCAGCCGGCCATGATGATGCCGACGGCGACGAACGACGTGACGGCCAAGATGTAGAAGATGCCCACGTTGAGGTCGGAAATGATCAGCTTCTCGGAGAACGGCAGCACCACGAAGGTGCCGAACATGCCCAGGAACACCAGATAGGGCGCCACCTTGAACAGCATGGCGTCGGCGTCCTTCGGGATGAGGTCTTCCTTCAGCAGGCACTTGAGACCGTCGGCGATCCACTGGAGGATGCCGTTGGGTCCGACACGGTTGGGACCGACGCGCGACTGCATGCGTGCGGCGATGCGACGCTCGACGAAGCTCGTGAAGCCGGCGAGCGGCGCCACCCACAGCAGTAGCACGATCACGGCGAAGGTGAGCATGCCGGCCGCGTAGACCAGCGTCACCTGCCAGCCGGCCTGGATGCCCCACTGGGCGATCAAGCTGTCGAGGTACTGCTGCATCGCTCCTACCGATCGATCTCGGGTGCGACGACGTCGAAGCTGGCGACCAGCGCGACGAGGTCGGCCAGCATGATGCCGGCGGAGAGGTGCTCCACCGCACCCATCGCAGTGAACGAGCCGGTGCGCGCGCGGTAACGCCAGGCCTTGTCGCTGCCGTCGCTCACCACGTAGATGCCCATCTCGCCGCGCGGCGCCTCGGAGCGCACGTAGCACTCGTTCTCTTTGACCTTGAAGTTCTTGGGCTTCGGAATCGGGTTCTCACCCGCGGTCTCCGGGAGCTTGGCCACACACTGGCGCACGATGCGCAGCGACTCGCGCATCTCGTGCACGCGCACGACGAAGCGGTTGTAGCAGTCGCCCACCGCGTAGCCCGGACCGTCCATGCCCACGGGCACCTCGAACTCGAGCTCCTTGTACAGCGAATACGGCTCGTCGCGGCGCAGGTCGAAGTCGACGCCGCTGGCGCGCAGGTTCGGACCGCTCAGCCCAAAGTCGATGGCGTCCTCCGCCGGGATGACCACGACCTCGCCCAGTCGCTCGATGAAGATGTGGTTCTTGGTGATCAAGCGATCGAACTCGTCGGTGATCCGCGCGAAGTTGTCGCAGAACTTGAGAACTTTCTTGTCCCAGCCCTCGGGCATGTCCCAGCCGACGCCGCCGATGCGGTGGTAGTTGAAGGTGAGCCGGGCGCCGCAGATCTCCTCGAGCAGGTCGTTGACGCGCTCGCGCTCGCGCAGCGCGTACGGGAACGGCGTGATCGCGCCGACGTCCATGGCCATCGTGCCCACGGCGATGAGGTGGCTGGAAATACGCCCCAGCTCGGCGGTGATGATGCGCAGCAGGTCGCCGCGGCGCGGGCACTCGATACCGGCCAGCTTCTCGACGGCGAGCGCATAGGCGAAGTTGGCGTTCATGGCGGCCACGTAGTCGACGCGGTCGGTGTACGGCATGAAGCCGTTGTACGTGCACAGCTCGCCGATCTTCTCGATGGAGCGGTGCAGGTAGCCGACGTCCGGCTTGCACTCGGAAACCACCTCGCCGTCGGTCCGCAAGATGAAGCGGATCACCCCATGCGTGCTGGGATGATGCGGCCCCATGTTGAGTTCCATTTCCTGGGTGCGCAGGGTCGCCATCGTGACCGTCCTCGGGTCCTAGAACCCGTAGTCTCGGGTGTTGTCGATGCCCCCGTACTCGGTGGGGAACATGTACTCCTTGCGCAGCGGATGCCCTTCCCAGTCGTCGGGCAGCAGCAAGCGGCGCAGGTCGGGGTGCCCTTCGAAGCGCACGCCCAGCAGGTCGTAGCACTCACGCTCGAACCAGTTGGCGGTGCGCCATACGGTGGTCACCGTCTTCGTCACCGGCTTGCCCTTCGGCACCCGCACCTTGAGCACGGCGCTGTGGCGCTTGCCGTACGCGTACAGGTGGTACACCACCAGCAGATCGTTGTGTGCGTCCACCCCGGTGAGGTTGCTGAGGAAGTCGAAGCCCAGAGCCTCGTCCTCCTTGCAGAAGCGGCACACGTCGGCGATATGCTCCGGCTGCACTTCGATCCACGGATCGATCGTTTCGGTGTGCAGCTCGCCCACGCCGTCGGGGAAGCGCTTCTTCAGCGTCTGATGAATGGCTTCGGCGTTCATGCCCTCGATCAGTTGTTGCGGGCCAGGTAGCGCTCGCGGTGGATCTTGTCCTGCACCTGGATGAGACCCTCGGTCAACGCCTCGGGGCGCGGCGGACATCCGGGAACGTACAGGTCGACCGGGATCACCTTGTCGACGCCGCGCAGCACCGAGTAGCCCAGATCGAACAATCCGCCGCAGTTCGAGCAGCTGCCCATGGAAATGACATACTTCGGATGCGGCATCTGGTCGTACAGCAGCTTGACGCGTGAAGCCATCTTCAGGGTCACCGTGCCGGCCACGATCATGAGGTCGGACTGGCGCGGCGTGGCGCGCGGCACCGAACCAAAACGATCGATGTCGGCGCGCGGCCCTCCCGTCTGCATGAGCTCGATGCCACAGCACGCGAGACCGAACAGCAGGTACCACAGGGACGACGCGCGTCCCCAGTTGATCAGCTTGTCCACGTTGGTGGTCACAAACGTCGACGGAAGCTCGTTGTAGAGCGACATCATCGACTTCCTTTCGCGACGGCTTTGAACCACTTGAGGTCCCCTTTGGACCAGACGTAGATCAGGCCGACGAACAGAATCAGAACGAAAACCATGACTTCGACGAGCGCGAGAGCGCCGTTGCCGTTGGCCACCCAGTCGCGAAACACGGTGGCGACCGGAAACATGAACGCCACCTCGACGTCGAAGATGACGAAGATGATGGCCACGAGGTAGAAGCGGAAGTTGAACTGGATCCAGGCGTTGCCCACCGGCTTCTCGCCGCACTCGTAGGCGACATCCTTGTTGATCTCCGGAATGCGCGGACGAATGAGCCGTCCGAGGAGCAACGTGATCGCCACGAATCCGACGGCGAGGCCGACGAAGACCAGGATGTTGGCGAAGTCGAACAGCACGGCGACCTCTTCTCGACCGGCTACGGGCGGATCCGATCCCCGCTCACCTCGTGAAGGATTTCACGAGCTCGTCGGCCCCGACAGACCGGTCTATCTTCTTTGGGTACTTGGAGTTCGAGCGACGACCCCGGGTCTGTGGACCACTCCAGTATAGTGAGCCCCCCGAGTCCTGACAACAGCGCCCCGGAGCGCTCGCGCCGCCCTCGGCGGGCGTTTGCGCGCCGCCGGGACGTCGTCGAAGGCGGCGCGATTATTCGTCGCGCGCGCCGTGGAGTCAAGCAAAGGCCCTGGCGTCGCAAGCACTTGTCGGTGTAGGAGTCGACCATGCGCTACGCCATGTACGCCCTTCTGTTCGGCGGCTTCGCCGGGCTCGCCTACACCACCGCACTGGGGCTGGGCTGGGTGCGCAGCGAGCATCTGGTCGCGCTGCACTGGCAGGCGGCCATCTGGACGGTTCTGCTGCTGCTGTCGGCGCACACGGTGGTGATGTTCTACCTGCTCGCCACCGGCAAGCAGCTGCGCGTGCTCATGCAGGAGTCCGGCCGGCAGGTGAACATGGAGTATCTGGCCGAGATGCGGCAGTTCAAGGCGCGCGTGTTTCCACCCCTCATGGCGGCGGTCGGCGCGACGATCGCCACGTTCGTCGTCGGCGGTGGGGTCCTGGTCGGCTCGGTGCCGCTTTGGGTGCACTCGGCCTTCGGTTTTTTGGCGCTGGTGACGAACGCCGTGGCAGGCTTTCGCGAGGTGCGCTCGATTCGCCGCAACACGCGATTGATCCGTCGTATCGAGCAGGAATACCTCGACTGACCGCGGCCTCGCCCGCCCCAGATTCTTGGCTTTCCACCGCTTTGCACCGAGGTTATCCACAGCCCCAAAACGGGGCATCGCGATAAACCACAACATGTAGTGGACGTTTCGAAGAAAAGTACTACAGGTTGCACAAATCTGCTTGACCGACCCCACACCTCGTCCTAGAGTCCCGCCCAGCAAGCTTGCCAGCAGGGCGCCACCGAGAGGATTTCGGGAAGCACGCAACGCCTTCTACGACAGGGTGTTGGAAGAATCGACAGCCGGGACGCGCGAGCGCGAACCTCGAGCCCGCCGCCCCGCCGAAACCGAAGAACCTGCGGTCCAAGCGCCTCTTCTCTTCGACATTGCGGACGCCGCGTTCAGCGGACGAGGTGGGGTGTACCCGTCTCCTAGTGTCGGCGTGTCTCGATATCGTTCCAGGCGGAGCCGCCGCAGCGACGTCGCCTGGAGCTTCGCCGCCTTCGTTTCGCGAAGCGGCGAGGCGACAAGGACATCTGGGCTGATCAGGCTCCGTGGCGAAGTGGTGCATGCGGAGGCGGAGAGCTGAGGGCCCGCTCGAGTCTTGCTGAATGGAGTTTCTGATGGCCGTGCGCAAGGAGAACGCGACCCCCCAGGTTTCCGCCACGCCGGCAGCTGCGCACACGGACGCGTTGTCCCAACGGTTACGTGTCGTCCGGCGCTTCACGCGCCCGGACGTTCACCCCTATGACGAGGTGGCGTGGGAGAAGCGCTCCGCCACCATCCAGAACGAAAAGGGCGAGGTCATCTTCGAGCAGACCGACGTGGAAATCCCCGCGTTCTGGTCGCAGATGGCCACGAACGTCGTGGTTTCGAAATACTTCCACGGCCCGCACGGAACGCCGCGCCGCGAGACGAGCGTACGGCAGCTGCTCGACCGCGTCGCCAAGACGATTGCGCGTTGGGGCGCGAAGGACGGCTACTTCGCCAGCGATACCGAAGCCCGGATCTTCGAAGAAGAGCTCACCTCGATCCTCCTGCACCAGCGGGCGTGCTTCAACTCGCCGGTCTGGTTCAACGTCGGTGTCGAGGACAAGCCTCAGTGCTCGGCGTGTTTCATCAACCGCGTCGACGACACGATGGATTCGATCCTGACGCTGGCCAAGACCGAGGGCATGCTCTTCAAGTAC
>JBFJHN010000052.1:0-8602 GCA_041613275.1 Candidatus Krumholzibacteriia bacterium
CTGGTCGACTATCCGAGCTGGTCGCCGGACGGCCGCGAGATCTACTTCAGTTTCGCGCGGCGCACGGGTGACGTGTTCCTGGTCGAGGATCTCTGAGTCGTCCACGGTGGGTCGGCGCGTTCGGCGACGCGCCTCAGTGGATGAGAAGGTTGCGCGCACTCAATGCCACAACGAGTGTGCCGACCAGGATCATCAGGAGCCGCGTCGGGAGCAGACGGCAAAGCCACGCGCCCAGCGGCGCACCGAGGGCTCCGCCCACGGCGAGGCCCGCGACGATGTGCCAGTCACTGATGCCGAGCGTCAGCACGAACGTCGTCGAAGCGGCCAGCGACACGAAGAACTCGACCGCGTTGGTGCTGCCGATGGCCAGCCGCGCTTCGCTTCCGCGAGCGATCAAGTTCGTTGCAACGATCGGTCCCCAGCCGCCGCCACCGGCAGCGTCGGCGAAGCCTCCGAACAGACCCAACGGGACGAGGTGCGTGGTGACTTGCCGCGGCGGGAAGCGGCGAAATGCCTTCACCACGATGATCAAACCCATGACCAGCAGATACGCTGCCATGAACGGTTTCCATGCCTCCCCCGGGAAGCGCGTCAAAAGCCAAGCCCCAGCAACGGCGCCTGCAGCACCCGGGAGGACCAGCCGGCGAAACAGCGTGCGATGGATGTTTCCGAAGGCGTGGTGCGACACGGCCGACACGCCGGAGGAGAAACATTCGGCAACGTGGACGGTGGCGCTTGCGGCGGCAGGCGGTACGCCGAACGATAGAAGCAGGCTCGTCGCCGTGACGCCGTAGGCCATGCCCATGGCGCCGTCGATCACCTGCGCCGCGAGCCCTACCAGGACGTATACGAAGAACTCCGCCAAGGCCAAGCCCTCCGATCTCGCGTGCCACCCCGTTTCCGGATCGCCTCGACTTTAGGGCAAGTGGCGCGTGCCTGCACGATGGTTCGAGAGCGTGTCGGACGCTGATGGCCACCAGCTGTGTTGCGGGCTCGTGACAGCGGCACAGACCACACCGCGGGGCGCCTGGTGTGGATCGTCGGCTCGAACCTTGCTGTTTCTCCAGAGAAGCATTTCTCCTTAGTGTTTTCGATTGGTCTGCATCCCCCTGGAGGATGGCATGACGTCGCTTGTCGTTGCGTTGATTGTTTTGTGTGCGAGCGCCGCTCCCGTGGCTGCCGATGGTGTCATCGAAGTGAGCGCCCGGTACTCCGGTTTCGAGTTCGGGTTCCTGTACGGAGATCACTACCACGCCGAGGAATCCGTCGTGCACCGCCACGCCGAGTCCATGGATGAAAGGGACTTGGTCGTAGCGTTGCACCTGGCCCGCCACTCGGAGGTCGATCTGGACGTCATCATCGAGTGGCGCCGGAAAGGTGTGCCGTGGCAGGAGATCACACATCGTTGCGAGCTGGGGCTCGACGTGTACTACGTGGAGCTCCAGCGCGATCCGGGACCTCCGTATGGACGCGCTTGGGGACATTGGAAAAAGCACCCGACGCGCAAGATCGTGCTCAGCGACGATGAGATTCGCGCCTTCACCGTTCTGCGCGCGATGAGCGAGTACACGGGCAAGCCGGCGAGCCACATCGTCGCCGAGCGCAAACGTGGTCGGAGTCACGGCGACATCGCGCGGGCGTCGAAGGGACACAAGGCGCCGAGCGAAGATACGTCGGCTGCCGCACCCGGCAAGTCGAAGTCGAAGGGCAAAGGGAAAGCAAAGAAGAAGTGATGCGGGCCGCCGTGCGGCGGCGTCGCGCTCAGTGCGCCAAGAACAAGGGTCACGCGCTCGAACTGCGTCGCCGCACGCAAACACTTCGCGCCCTGAAAAACGTGCACGGCGTTCACGGCCGTGCTGTTTCCGCGCTCTCGACTTAAGCCACACGCCAACAAGACTTTGAACCAACCTGCACGTGGGCTCCACGCCGCGCCTGGCTCTTGCAGTACGGCGTGGTGACGCAAGCCTTCCCCGTCGCAGTGAGGCGACGTCTGCTCTGCACACCCCAATCCCTGGAGGGAACCTCGATGTTCCGTATGTGGATGACGCTCGCCCTCGTGTGCGGGTACGCCAGCGCGTGTTTCGCCGGCAATCTGGTTCCGAACCCCGGATTCGAAACTGCCGACCAGTGTCCCAGTCAAGTGGACGTCGTGACCGGCCAGGTGCACTACGCGAGCCCGTGGGAAGCCGCGGGCAATTCGCCGGACTACTTTCACGCCTGCGGCGCGGCTTCGGTCGACGTGCCGTCGAACGCCTTCGGCACACAGTGCGGTGTCGAGTACGTCTGCGGCTCGCCGTATCCGGGCGCCTATGCGGGAATCGCAACCTACTTCGAGCAGTCGGAAGACCTGCGTGAGTACATCCAAGTGCCCTTGACGCATTCGCTGTCGGGGGGCGTGGAGTATCGCATTCGCTTCTGGGTGTCGCTGGCCGATCTCTCCGACTACGGCATCGACGGCTTGGGCGCCGTGGTCACGAACGGCGCCGTCGTCCCTGGGAACGGTGTGATCCAGCTTGCACCGCAGGTGGAGAGCACTCCGGGCTCGCCGATCACCGACATGCAGAACTGGGTGAAGGTCGAAGGCAAGTTCTTCGCCGACGGCGGAGAGGACCATCTTGTCCTCGGCGTGTTTCGCGCGGACAACGAGCTGACGATCCAGAGCATGGGTGGCCAACCGCACAAGTACGCCTACTACTACATCGACGGTGTCGCGGTGGCGACGGCCGACATCACGGATATCCTTCCCGGTCCTCCTGGTGAGGGCGGCGACCACTCGATCGATGTCGTCAACGCGCCCGCCAACAGCCCCGCTTATCTCTACTGCAGCACGAACCTCGACGGCAGCGAGATCAACGGCCACCCGTTCGACCTGGGCGCACCGACGCTCATGGCGCAAACGACGACGGACGCAAGCGGCTACGCGCGCTTTACGTGGACGGGAGACACGCCGTGCACGGGGCGCAACGGTGACGCGGTTTGGCTCGAGGCGCGCTTCGACGATCCGGCGAGCGGCGAGTCGTCGGATTCGGGCGAGCTTCTTTGGGACGCAACGACCGACGTGCGCCGCACGGTGCCGCAGGTGGGTGTCGTGCTTGCCCCGAACACGCCGAACCCATTCAACCCGAGCACCGAGATCTCCTTCGAGCTGGCCACGCCGACCAACGCCGTGCTGAAGGTGTACGACATGCGCGGGCGCGTGGTGCGGACGCTGGTCACGGGACGTTTCGGGGCCGGGTTGCAGACCGTTCTGTGGGACGGCACGCGCGACGACGGAACGGCAGTGTCGTCCGGTGTCTACGCCTACCAGCTCCAAGCCGAAGGACGTTCCTGGACGCGGCGCATGACGCTTCTCAAGTGAGTTTCCCGCAGGCGAGGCTCCGAGCGGTCGCTCCGATTTCCGGTGCCTCCGGTGATTGCCGCCAAGCCGAGCCTCGTCCGTCGAGGAGCCTTCACAGGGAGGCTCCTCGCTCGCATCTGGACTCCAGCTTGACCGGGTCAGGCCCCGGTCGCATCTTGAGCCCATGCGACGAGTCGTTGTCATCCGTCAGTGGGTGTTCGTTCACCTCGTCATCCTGCTCTGCACGCTGACGCAGGGTGCGAGCTCCGCACTCGCACAGTCTTCGCCGCCCGACTCCGTGACGCACGTCGCCACGATTCGTCTCACGGACGGCAGCGTGTTGCGGGGTCGAATCGTTGCGGAGACTACGGACACGGTCGTCATCGAAACCGTGTCCGTCGGACGGATTCGCATCGATCGAACGCGTATCGTCTCGATCACGTACGAGTCTGAAACGGGCGGACCCGAGGCACGCGTCGAGTCGACGCCTGCGCCCACGACGGAAATACCGGTTGCCGACCCGTCGACCGATCCCGACATCAACTCCGTCATGTTCGGTCCCACGCCCGAGACGTTGCCGAAGGGCTCGGCGTACTTCCGCAATTTCCAGCTCCTGATCCTGAACTTCGGCTACGGCATCACCGACGATGTCAGCTTGAGCTTGGGAGTTCTATTTCCCGTTTCGGCGGACTTCCAGATGGTCAGCTTGGGATTCAAGTACAGGATTCTCTCGCGCGAACGCTACCCCGTTGGCTTGGCCGTGGCGGCAAACGGCGCTGCCATCAGCGACGAAACCTTGGCAACGTTGAGCGGCATTCTTGGCGTGGGGAACCCTCGCACGAGCCTCAATCTGTCGATCCACAAGCCCTTCATCGACGATGGCACGGACGATCCCGCGTTCTTCATTCTCGGCGCGGACGTCCAGGCGGGCCCCGGGTTCAAATTCCTCGCCGAGTACGGGAACAGCGGGGATGCCGTGTTTCGAGACGAAGACTTCGCCGGATTCCTCAGCATTGGCCTGCGGCTGTTTGGCGAACGATCGAGCTTCACGCTCACCGGCTTTCGACCCGTCGAGGTCGACAGCGATGGATTCATCGCCTTCCCGTTCGCGATGTATTCGCGACATTGGTAGCGGTGTTGGTGGAAGCGGCGCAGGAGCATGCGTAGCGGCTCCAGAGTGTGCTATAGATTCGACGTGCAGCGTAGCCCGCGGAATCCAATCTTGACTCGGGCCGACATCCCGAGCGTGACGCCCCACACGGTCGACGTGTCGTCCGTGTTCAATCCGGGGGCCATCAAGCTCGGTGACCGCTACCTCCTGCTTCTTCGCGTGCAGACGCGCGGCCGCGAGACGTGTCTCATGCTTGCCGAGAGCCGCGACGGCGAGCGCTTCGAGGTGCAGCCGCGCGTTCTCGAGATCGAGGGCATTTCCGACATCGACTTGCGCATCCACCACGTCTACGATCCGCGCCTGACTCGCATCGACGACATCGTGTACGTGACGTTCGCAGCGGACACGGACGACGGCTGCCATCTGGGCGTGGCCAAGACGCATGATTTCCGGCGCCTGGAGCTCGTCGGCTTCAGCCGTGAGGTCGACTCGCGGAACGGCACGCTCTTTCCCGAGAAGCACGGCGGCACGTACCTACGCTTGGAGCGCCCCAACCGCACGCGGCTTGCGAGCGGTGTGCGTACGGGCAACGAAATCGTTCTGAGTGCGTCGGAAGATCTCGTGACGTGGAGGGTTGTAGCTCCGGTGATGGTTGGTCGCCTCCACTTCTGGGACGAACTCATCGGCTCCGGACCCCCACCGGTCAAGACGCGCGAGGGCTGGCTGCACGTCTACCACGGCGTCGCGACGCACTTCGCGAGCGCCAACATCTATCAGGCAGGCGTCGTGCTGCTGGATCTGGCGCAGCCGTCGAAGGTGATCGCGCGGAGCCGCAACAATATCCTCGAGCCGCGCGAGATGTACGAGATGGTCGGCCAGGTGCCCAACGTCGTGTTTCCGTCTGGCATGATCGTGGAAGACTTCGACAATGAGGGTTATGCAGCACCTGACAGCTTGGTGCGCGTGTACTACGGCGCCGCGGATACCGTGGTGGGGCTTGCGACCACGACGGTGAGCGACCTCATCCGCTCATGTCGCATTTCATGAGAACGGCGCGCGTCGCATGAACCTGAACGTTCTCGACTGGAGCATCGTCGTTGCGCTGGTTGCGGTGCTCTTCGGTGCGGCGCTGTTCACCAGCCGGTACACGAAGTCCGTGAGCGCATTCCTTGCCGCCAATCGCAGCGGCGGTCGGTATCTCATCGCCATGGCGAACGCCATGGCGGGAACCGGCGTCATCTCGCTGGTGTACTGGTTCGAGATCTACTACGAGGCGGGTTTCACGGCCTACTGGTGGAGCTCGATGACCGAGCCGGCGTTGATCGTCATCGCGCTGTCGGGCTGGATCGTCTATCGCTACCGCCAGACGCGCGCCATGACGTTGGCGCAGTTCTTCGAGATGCGTTACAGCCGCAACTTCCGCGTCTTCGCCGGCATCGTGGGCTTTCTGTCCGGAATCATCAACTTCGGCATCTACCCCGCGGTGGGCGCACGGTTCTTCATGGCGCTCTGCGGCTTGCCGGCGGAGTTCCAGCTGCTCGGCATCACGCTGTCGACGTACGTGAGCATCATGGTGGGGCTCCTGGGCACCGCCATCGTCTTCACGTTCCTGGGCGGGCAGATCGCCGTCATGGTCACCGACTTCATCCAGGGCGCATTCGCGAACATCGTCTTCGTACTGTTGGTCGGCTACCTCTTGCTCTTCGTCTTCCAGTGGGAGCAGATCGCGTATGTCCTCGAGCGCGCGCCGGAGGGCAAGTCCCTGATTCACCCGATGAAGGTGTCGCAACAGGAGGACTTCAACCTCGGTTACTTCCTCATCGCGGTAGCGATTGTCTTCTACACCTTCAACAGCTGGCAGGGCACATCCGGGTACAACTGCTGCGCCAAGAATGCGCACGAGGCGAAAATGGCCGGACTGCTGTACGGGTGGCGCTTCCGCGTGCTTCTCATCGTGACGATCGTCGTTCCGATTGCGGTGTTGACGTTGCTGCAACATCCCGATTTCGCAGCACCGGCAGCGGAGCTGACGCAGCGCCTCGACGCCGTCGAGGCCGCCACACAGGAGCAGAAGGAGACGCTCCAGAACCAGATGCGTACGCCGCTCGCACTGGCCCTGTTGTTGCCGTCGGGTCTCCTTGGGCTGGTCGTGGCGGCGATGCTCGCGGCGTTCATCAGTACGCACGATACGTATCTGCACTCGTGGGGTTCGATCTTCGTCCAGGACGTCGTCCTTCCGTTTCGCAAGAAACCTTTGGCGCCTCGAACGCACCTGTGGTTGCTGCGCGCGTCGATCTTCGGCGTGGCGATCTTCATCTTCGTCTTCAGCCTGGTGATCAAGCCTACCCAGTTCATCGCCATGTTCTTCGCGATCACGGGAGCGGTGTTCGTGGGGGGCGCCGGCTCGGCCATCATCGGTGGTCTTTATTGGAAGCGGGGCTCCACGCATGGAGCGTGGGCGGCGATGATCACCGGAGCGGTGCTGTCGGTCATTGGGATTCTGGTCAAGCAGATCGACACGGCTCGTTTCGAGCAGCTCCAACAACGCGTGTCCTGGCTCGGGACGTGGGCCTTGTACGTGCGCGAGGACCTGACCGGTCAGGAGCTCACCTTCATTGCAATGGTGAGCGCGGCGACGATGTACGTGCTCTTTTCGCTCTTCGGCCCGAAGCATGTCGCCGACATGGACGCGCTGCTTCATCGGGGCAAGCACGTCGTGTTGGATGACATCGGGGTTGCGGAGGGTGTTGCGAATGCGGATGCGCCGGCCGCCATGGATGCAACGTCTCGGGAAGGCCGTGCCACCGGCCCCGCGAAGCGAAGCTGGCTCGAGAAGCTCGGTGTCGATCGCGAGTTCAGCCGGGGCGATCGCGTCGTGGCCTACGTATCGGTGGGATGGCCGCTCGCATGGACGGCGCTCTTTGCGATCGTCACGATCTGGAACGTATTCACGGAAGTGCCCGACAGCTGGTGGATGCAGTTCTGGCGTGCCTGGATCTGGATCTTCACGCTGGGCGCGCTCGCGGTCACCGCGTGGTTCACCGTCGGGGGCTTCGCCGATTTCCGATTCCTCATCCGGCGCATCAAGACGCATCGCGCGGACCCCACCGACGACGGTCGTGTGACGGTAGGAAAAGTTGGGGAGCGCGAATCCGCATGAAGGTCAGGGACGCGCGGCCATTCCCGGGGTGGCGCGCGGGCGCACTTCCGCTGGCCGCGCGGGCACGATGGGACGCGTGGTCTTCGACGGGCCGGGCGTGCGGAACAACGACTTCACGCTGGACCATGATGCACGTTCGACGCCGGTGGTTGTCAGCGTGTAGTGCTGCAAGTAGTGGTCGTTGCCCAGATCGAGAATGAACAGGTTGGACTCGGAGTCGAGCGCCAGGCTGTGGTTGCCCGCAAACTGATTGGGCCCCGCGCCCTTGGTTCCCCACGTCGCGAGGAGCGCGCCGGTACCCGTGAACTTCTGCGCTCGCATGTTGTGATGGTCGGCAATGTAGACGTCGCCCTGGCGATCCACGGCGATACCGATCGGGGAGAGCAGCTGGCCCGGAAGTCGGCCCCGGTCACCCCAGCGCCGAATCAGGTTGCCGTCGGGATCGAGCACCTGGACATGATGCAGGCCCACGTCGGTCATGTAGATGTATCCGTCCGGTCCCCACGTCATGGCCATCGGATTCAAGTACGTGCCGCCGCGACGGTCGCCCGTTTTCCAAACGTCGACGAAGTCACCGCCGTGCGTGAACTTCTGGACGTTGGCCCCTCGCCAGTCGGAGACATAGACGTGGAAGTCGTCGACGAGGATCGCGTAGGGGAACTGGAACTCGCCGGGACCGAAACCGTTGATTCCCCACATGTCGATGAACTCGCCGCTGTCGGTGAAACGGGCGATTCGGTAGTTGCCTGGGTCGGTCACGTAGATGTCGTTGTTCGGCGCGATGGCGATTCCAACCGGGTACTGGAACTCTCCTGGACCGCTGCCGCGTCGGCCCCATGCGTCGATCGGCGTCCCATCACGCTCGAGGCGCTGAACCCGTTGATTGCGGGTGTCGGCCACGACCACGCGATCCTGCGCGTCCACGATCATGCCGAGCGGGTGGTCGAACTGCCCTGGTGCGATCCCGTCCTGGCCCCACTCGGTCACGTACCGC
>JBFJHN010000053.1:0-8475 GCA_041613275.1 Candidatus Krumholzibacteriia bacterium
CGAGCACGCCGAGGTGCTGGCGACAGGGGCGCGCGTGGACACGCACGAGTTCCTGCGCCAATCCTTGTCGGTGCACGGCGTCCTGGATCCGTTTCCATACGTCTTCTACGGCTCCGGGCCGCCTCACGGGCTGGACGAGATCCAACGCCGCTTGCTCGAGCACCTCGAGCGCCTGCCGCGCTCCGAGCGCGACCTGTACACCCACGTCGGCGTCGGCGTGTTCGAGCGCGTCGAACGCCAGCTGTTGCGCTCGCGGCGCGAGTGGTTCGTCACCGTGCTTCTCACGCAGCGTGCCGTCACCTTCAGTCCGATTCCGCGCGACCTGCGCGCCGGAGAGCGCTTCTTGTTCGAAGGCGAGATCCACGCGCCGTTTCGTGAGCCCCAGGTGCTGGTGACCACGCCCGACGGAAACACCGACGTGCTCGACAACTTCTCGGACGACCCGAAGAGCTTTCGCACGTACGTGCGCCTGGGACAGCAGCGGGGCGAGTACCAGCTCGAGGTGCTGGCGCGCTACGACATGGGACCGCGCGTGCTTGGACTGTGCAGTCTATACCTGCTCGACGACGGCGATCAGCTGCACTACGAGAAGCTCTTGCAGGCGGCGCGCGCCGGCACGTTGGAGCCGTCGCGGCACACGGTCAAACGCCCCCGCGCCGCCACAGAGTCCGAGGCCGAAGAAACGCTGCTGCGGCTGGTGAACCGGGATCGTGCGCAAGCCGGGCTCGCACCGCTCGAAGACAACGATGTCCTGGGCGCGATGGCGCGGGCGCACAGTCGCGACATGCGGGATCGCGAGTTCTTCGCACACGTCTCGCCCACCACCGGGCGCCTCGCGGATCGTGCCGACAGCTCCGGCATCCGCTACCGCCGTATCGGCGAGAACATCGCCGTCGGCTACGACGTCTACGAGGCCCAGGAAGCGCTCATGCGCAGCCCGGGACACCGCATGAATCTCCTCGATACGGATTTCAGCGAGATCGGCGTGGGGGTGGCGTTCGCCGAGGACGCGCACGGACGGCGGCGCGTCTTCGTCACCCAGAACTTCCTGGTTCCGTTCCCCAACTGAGGCTCAGGCGCGCGCCGGCAAGCCCAAGAGCACACGCAACGCGTCCGGGTGATCGACACGCGGCGCACGATGCTCGGTGCGCGTGACCCCACGTGCGTACCAGGTGGCCAGCCGCATCGCGGCACCCGCGGCTTGCGCGGATTCCATGTCCAAGGGCGAGTCCCCCACCACCAGCACCTCGCGCGCGGTGCGGCGCATGTGTTCGGCGAGCGCGCGCACACCGTCGGGCGCAGGCTTCGGAGCGCCGTCGTCGCCGGCGTACACGGCGACGAAGAATGACTCGAGATCGAGCGCCTCGAGAATGCGCTGCGTGGCTTCGCGCCCCCGGCCCGTGAACAGGCCGGCGGGAACGCCCGCGTCGCGGCAGGCGCGCAGCACGTCGACCATGCGCGCGTGGGCCCGCACGTCGTCCACGTGCTCGATGTAATAGCGCTGCAGGCGCTCGGCAGCGGCAGGCGCATGCGCGGTTCCGACGAGCGCTGCGAGAATGACGCTCTCGTCGGGACCGAAAGCGGCGTAGATCGTCGAGTCGTCCGGTGGTTGGCGGAACGGCCGGCAGGCGTGTCGAAAGGCGGCAAAGGTGTAGGCGTGCGAATCGACGAGCGTGCCGTCGAGGTCGAGGACCAGGCCGCGGTACGCCGCGCGCGCGCTCACGCGGTGGATTCCCCGCGCGGCCGCAGACGCAGGCGTTCGACGACCTCGCCGCGCAGGATGTGGCGCTCGAAGAGCTCGTCCACGTCTGCGAGCGTGACGCGCCCGTACCACACCGCCTCGGGGTAGACGACCACGGTGACGCCCTGCTCGCACTGGTCGAGACAGCCGGCCTTGTTGGCCCGCACGCGGCCGCGCAAGCCGTGCTCTTGGATCAAGGCTTTCAGACGCGCGCGCACGGCCGCCGAACCCTTCTCGGCGCAGCAGCCGCGCGGGTGGCCCTCGCGACGGACGTTTTCGCACACGAAGATGTGGCGTTCGAACAGCGACACGACGGCTCCTCCGCGCTGGGCATCGTAGCAGCGCACGACCGCGTCGACACACTACAATGATGCGCCATGTGGTGGATTCTCGCGGCTCTTCTTCTCTTGTGGGGAGTGTCGTGGCTCGGCAGGCGCTTCCTTCCCGACGACGATGCGCGCCACGACGCCGCGCCCGACGCTCCCGACGATGACGGCGACGAAACGCCGCCCGCGCTCGAACACGAAACGCACGAGGTCGAGGTGCGTCACGTGGGCGACGCGCTCGATCTGCACGGCGTTCCACCGCGCGACGTTGGAGACCTGGTCGATGCGTTCGTCGACGACGCCTGCGCGCGCGGCCTGCGCCGCGTCCGCATCATCCACGGCAAGGGCATCGGTGCGCTCCGCGCCCAGGTGCGTGCCCGACTGCAACGTCACCCGAACGTCGTGCGCTTCGGAGACGCGCCGCCGCCGAGCGCATGGGGCGCCACCGTCGCCGAGCTGCAGCCCTCGCCGGGCGATGTTGCAGGCGAACCTGCGACGGACTAGGGTGGCGCGACGACACGGCGCTCGAACGCTCCGGTGTCGCGCAGCGTTCCCGAACCGAGGAGCGACGTCGTGAGCTTGGCGCGCGCGGTGGCCTGGAATACGGCGGTGCAGATCGGCGGGCGCGGCGTGGGCCTGGTCGCGTCGGTGACGTTCAACGCGCTGCTGATCCGCCACCTGCAAATCGCAACGTATGGCCAGTTCGTCGCGGCCAGCACCTACGTCGCGCTCTTCATGATCCTCGGCGAGCTCGGTTTGTATCTGGTGTCGGTGCGCCGCGCCATGCAGGAGCCCGAACGGCGCGCCGATATCTTGGGCACGGCGTTCGGTCTGCGGCTCTTGTGGACCGTCGTGCCGCTCACTCTCGCCTTCGTCGCCGCATGGTTCATTCCGGAGGAGCGTTTCCCCGTCTACGACCGCAGCGTCAAGCTGACCATCGGGATCCTCGCGCTCAACGAGTACATCCGACTGCTGTGCGTGTTCTTGACCGCGATCTTTCGCATGCACCTGCGCATGGAGCTGGCCGTGGCCGGCGAGGTCGGGTCACGCATCCTGGCGTTGCTCGGCGTCCTGGTCGTCGCCGACCGCGATGGCGGCCTGCGCAGCGTCGCCACGGCGCTTGTGCTGGCGAACGGCGCCAACCTCGCCTACACCTGGATCATGTCGCAGCGGCTCGAACGCTTCCGTCCCCAACTGCAGCGCGCCCTCGCCCACGAGCTGGTGCGCGAGTGCATCGTCATCGCCGGCGTTCTGATCATGAGCCTCGTGCGCACGCAGATCGGCACGCTGCTCCTGTCGCTGCAGCGCTTGCCGGAGGACGTCGGAATCTACGGCGTTGCCACGAAGGTGCACGAGGTGGTCATCACCTTCCCGGCAATGTTCGCCGCCATCCTGTTTCCGGTGCTTTCGCGATTGGCGAACGAGGATCGCGCGCGCTTGACGCGCACGTTCCAGCGCTCTTTCGACGTCATGCTGCTCGCCGCGGCGGGTCTGTCGCTGACGGTGATCGTGCTCGCGCCGCAGTTCGCCGGCATCCTGGGCGAGCCGCGAGCCGCAGCACCCATGCGTTTGCTGGCGCTGGCTCTGCCGGCGGTCTTCCTGGGCATGAGCTTGTCCCATCTCGCGCTCGCCGAGGGACGTCAGGCCATGCTTCTGAGGCTCTACACCGTGCTGGCCGTGCTGGCGGCGCTGCTCAACGTGGTGCTCATCCCACGCTACTCCTACTGGAGCGTCGCCGCGGTCAACGTGGGCATCGAATACTTCGTCTTGCTCGCACTCGGAGCGTACTGGATTCGTGGGCGTCGACTGCAGCTGCGCTTGCGTGTTGCGTGGTGCCTCGTCGTTGCGCTGGCGCTGGGCGCCGCGCTGCTGACGCTCGGCGGCCGCTGGCTCGAGCCCGAGACGGCCGGCCTCACCCATCGGCTGCTCATCGCCGCCTTGGGGGGCGCGGCGACGCTCGGCGTCTACCTGCTTGCCGTGACGCGCCTGCGATTGGTCGAGCCCGAGATGTTGCGTGCGCTTCTGCCGGGGCGCGGCGGTGCGTCCGCCGACGGCACCAAGCTCTAGCGCAAGAGCTCGGTGTAGAGTCGCGCGTGCGCATCCACCATGCGCTCGAGGGAGAAATCTTCCGCCACGCGCGCCCGCGCGGCCTCGGCGCAGCGCGCGCGAAGCGCGGCATCCTCGAGGAAGCGCTCCACGGCCTCGGCGAAGCCGTCGACATCGTGCTCGTCCACGAGCACGCCGGTCTGCGCCGTGACCGCCTCGTCGTTGCCGGCCACGCGCGTCGCAACCACGGGGAGCCCAACGGCCATCGCCTCGAGAACGCTGGTGGGAAGACCTTCCCAGCGTGAGGTCGAAACGTAGACGTCGGCGGCGCAGAGCCACACCGGCACATCGTCGCGCTCCCCCACCAGATCGACACGATCCTCCACGTGCGCCGCGCGCATCTGAGTTTCGATTTCTGCGCGTGACTGGTCGTCAGGCCCGCCGACGACGATCAAGCGCGCCTCGATGCCGCGTTGGGCCAGACGTGCCGTCACCGCGAAAGCGCGCGCGAGATTCTTCTGGTACGAGTAACGCGCCACGGTCACGAGCGCCGGCCCCGCGAGCGTGAGCCCCAGACGTCGTCGCGCCTCCTCCCGCGACGGGCGCGTGCGCGGCAGCGCGACCCCGTTCGCGATGACCGTTTGCTTGGCGCGCGGTGACAGGCGTAGGCGTTGCGCCTCGCGTTGCTCGGATGCCGAAACGTGCACGACGCGTGTCGTCAAACGGGACATCAGGGCTTCGACGCGCAGGTAGAGCGCACGCAGAGCGCGCGGATACTGACGATAGTGCAGACCGTGGTAGGTGTGCACGACGACCAGACGTGGAAACAGGAGGCGCAAGACGCGCGACCACAGGCCGGCCGCTTTGCCGTGCGAGTGGACGCACTCGATCCGCTGCTCGCGGACGATACGCGCCAGATGCATCAGGTGCGTCGGACGCAGCCGGCGCAGCGCCAGGGGAAACATGGTCAGCTCCGGCAGCTCCGCCAGGCGGGCCGCATAGGGCGCCTCGTCGGGACACGCCACGAACAGCCGGAAGCGCGAGCGGTCGAGTCCCGCCAGCAGGCGGTAGGCGATCTCGGGACCGCCTCCGACATCCGAGCGCCCGTTCAGGTACAGGATGCGCATGTGCGCCATCGGCGTGCCTCACCCTTGCAGCAGCTCGAGATACCGCGCCGCAACCACGTCGGCGGAGAAATCGCGCGCACGTGCGCGGAGCACGTCCGCAGGAAAAGGCGCGTCCAACGCGCGCACGATCGCGTGCGCGAGCGCCTCGTCGTCGTGGCACGGCACCAGGTAACCGAACCGGCCGCCGTCCAGGATCTCATCCGGGCCACTGGGACACCGCGTGCTCACCACGGTCGTGCCGCAGGCGAGCGCCTCGGCGAGCACATTCGGGAAACCTTCGTACACGGACGACAGCACCACCACCGACGCACGTGCCATGGCCGCGAACGGATTGGCGTCGAACCCTGGCAGCGCGACGGCGTCCTCGACACCCGAGCGCGCCACACAGGCTTCCAGCGCTGCCCGACGCTCGCCCTCCCCGAGGATGATCAAGCGGCACGGGCGCTCGGCGTGCACATGTGCAAACGCACGCACCAAAGACTCGAAGTTCTTCTCGCGCGCCAGGCGCCCCACCGCGAGAACCACCGGGGGCTGATCGTCGGCGAACCACGCATGCGCCGGCGCTTCACGCGCCTGGTCGAGCAGCTCCGGTGTGAGCACCGGGTTGTAGAGCACACGGATGCGCTCCGGCGGCAATCCGGTGAGCTCGACGAGGTCGCGCTGTACACCGTACGAGTTGACGACGATGTCGTCGGCCCAGGAATAGAAACGCCGCATCACCGGCAGCGTGAGCTTGTCCTTGAGGCTGCCGATGCGCGCCAGCTCGCGCGGCGTGCTGCGCTCGCTGATGACGATGCGCGTGCGCACGTGCGCGATGCGACGGGCCCAGATCGCCACCAGGTTGGCGTGGTTCAGCGCACTGAGCAGCGCGTGCGGTTGCGCGCGTCGCAGATAGGCGACCAGCGACGGGAGCGCTGCCAGGGTCCGTGCGGGCCCCAGCTCGACGAGGCGCACCGACCCCGGAACGCGATCACGAAACGCACCTCGCGCCGTGCAGACGACGAGATCGACGCCATGCCCGCGCGCAGCGAAGCTGCCAGCGAGCGTCAGCATGGCTCGCTCGGCTCCGCCGCCGGCCAGCCGGGGAATGAACACCGCCAATCGTTGTGACGTCATGGCTCCTTCCTGCGTCGCCGGAGCCGGTCGGCCTACGGGCATCGCGCTTGCGGGAGTGCAGGGGTGTTATACTGCGCCCCGTCGTTCTCGGACAAGCTGGGGTCGGATTCGTGCTCGAGACACTCGCCGACTACGTGCGTGGCCGCAGCGTTCTCGACTGCGGCTTCGTCGATCATTCCTGCGAACACATCGCCGAGAATCCGAAGACGTGGGTGCATGGCTTCCTGTGCGAGCACGCTCGTGAGGTCGTGGGCGTCGATCGCGTCGACGTCTCCCCCTTCGCACAGCGCAACTTCGAAGTCGTTCAGGGCGACGTCGAGAGCATCGACCTGGGCCGGCGCTTCGACGTGGTGTTCGCAGGCGACATCATCGAGCACCTCTCGAATCCCGGACGCTATCTCGACAACATGCACCGGCACCTCCATGACGACGGGCTTCTGATCGTCACCACACCCAACACGTTCGGGCCCCGGCCACTGCTCGGAGCGTTCAAGAGCCTCGGAAACGATCCTCCCTGCAATCCCGAGCACACCTGTTGGCATTCGCCGCGCACCATCCGACAGCTGCTGGAACGCCATCGCTTCGGGATCGTCGAGCTCGACTACTTCTGCGAGGTCAAGCGCTTCAACTGGCTGTTCATGCGCATCCTCGGACGGCGTTTCGGCAACACCATGTTCGTGGTGGCGCGCAAACGAGACGACGCGCCCACGGAACGCGTCAGCCGCGGCGCGTGAGCCTCGCAAACAGGTTGGGGTGCAGCCAGCCGCAGACGAGGCAGCCCCAGCCGCGCAGCGACGCGGGCCGGCGGCGCAGGTAGGACAGCACGCGTCGCGTGCCGGCGCGGCGTTCGCCGGCGGCGAAGCACCACCAACCGGCTTGATAGATCATGTCGTGCCAGGCGTGCGGCGCCAGCACGCGCGCACGATCGCCGAACTCGTCGAGGATCTCTTCGCTCATCCGCGCGTGCGCGCGCTTCGACGCCTGCGTGAGCCGACCCAGCTGCCGCGAGTGGCGATTCGCCGCGTGCGTGTGCACGAGCCCGCCGACGCGGGGGGACACGCGCATCTTCCAGCGCGAGGCGATTCTCCAGGTCAGCTGCGCTCCCTCGCGACCGTCGCGCGGCATGGGCAGCGCGTCGTAGATCTCGCGCCGGTGACACGGCAGGAAATCCGTTTCGCGCGCTCGCACGCGCCAGCGCAGCCAGTCCTCGAAACCGACATCGCCAGGCGGAAACTGCGGATCGGGGCTCGTGCGCCCGTCGTCGAAGCGGTACGCCAGTCCGACGACGCCGACGTCGGGACCGACCTTCCTGGTCAGCGTGGCAATCTCGTCCAGGGCTCCGTCGCACAGCGCGTCGTCGCTATCGAGAAAGAGAACCCACGTCCCGCGGGCGTGCTCGATCCCCAGAGCGCGCGCCGCACACGGTCCACCTCGCTCAGTGCGCGCAAAGACGCGCACGCGAGCCGACGCACGGCGCTGGAGCGCATCGAGGGATCCATCGTCCGAGGCGTCGTCCACCGCGACGATTTCGACGCCGTCGCGGGCTTGTTGCAGGACGCTGTCGAGGCAGGCGCCCAGCGTGTCCGCGCGATTCCAAACCGGCACGATGACGCTCAACCACGGCTCACGGACGTCATGCCTGCTGCTCGATTCGGCGGTCATGCTCCTCGCGAGGGAAAAGTCCGGCACGACGAGAGGGACGGCAATCGGACGCTGCGACGGCACGCCGATCGCACCGGCCGACGCCGGGATCTGCGCGCGGGGCGACGGCGCGGACGGACTCGCGTCGCCGCGCCGAGGCATGGTACAACCGGAGTGCACCCGCGCGCCGCCGGAGTTCTTTGGACGCCGTCCGACGGCCGCCCAGACTCTCGTCCATCGGAGGCCGAGCATGTCCGATATTCAGTCGGTGCTGCGCGAAGATCGTCTGTTCCGCCCGCCCGCCGACTTCGCGGCGCGCGCCCACATCCGCAGTCTGGAAGACTACGAGAAGCTCTACCAACGCTCGATCGACGATCCGGACGGTTTCTGGAGCGAGGTCGCGTCCGAGCTGCACTGGTTCGAGCCCTGGAACAAAGTGCTGGAGTGGGACTTTCCCTGGGCCAAGTGGTTCGTCGAC
>JBFJHN010000054.1:0-8465 GCA_041613275.1 Candidatus Krumholzibacteriia bacterium
CGCCGACTCGGGAAGAGTACGCAATCAGCGGTACAGGGACTTCAGATTGCTCCAGGTGTCGGACTGGACTGCGTTGGCGGTGACGCCGGACGCCTTGCCGACCAGAGCGCACGATCCGGCGCTGTCCGGGTTGATCGCGAACGAGCCGCTCGTGGAGCACTTGGACGCGATCGGGAAGGGCGGCACGGGCGTCTGACAGTCGACGATGTCGGTGCCCAAGCACACCTTGGTGAACACCGGGCCGTCGCACAGCGTGAACAGCGGACAGCGGAAGAAGACGTTCGATGGCGACGAGTGCTGGACGCCGCCGAGCGTCAGGCTCGGGGGCTGCACCGACGGTCCGCACGGCGCGGTCGGAAACACGATGACCGTGGCCAAGAGGACGCGTCCGTTGTCACCGGTCTGGCAGGAGTTCCAGCTGATGTTGGCGCCGCGCGGCGACGGGTCGGGCGGCACAAAGGCGCTTCCCAAGCGGGTCGTCGCCGTGGGGTTCGGGAACTCGATCAAGAAGTAGCCGGGATCCGGCGAGGCGTCGGCGCCGATCGAGGCGGCGTACTCGGCGCCGGTGATGCCGCCGGCGCTTGCGCCCTCGAGGTTCGCATAGACCTGGAGGGTCGGCGGAACGCACGAGCCGAAGGCACTTCCCTGTGTGCTGCCGCGATGCTTCAGCACCCAGTAGTTACACTCGCTGGGCTTGTTCTTCTTCAGGTCCGTGGCGAGGATCGTGATCTCGCCGTCGGACGCGAATGCCGGCACGAACGCTGCGGCCAACAGCGTCAATGCGAGCGTCCACGCAAGCTGTCGTCTCATGATGAGAGGTTCCTCCTGTTTCGGAATCCGAAGGGACTGGGTCTGACGTTCACGCTCTCGGCGGGCTCGAAGCGCACGAAACGCGGTTTGCGGTGAGGCGCGATCGAGAAGCTTTGGGGGCGTGTCGGTCGGGGACCGAAGGGGGCAACTCCATTGTCTCCCATTCCGCTCTTCAGCGTCAACCCACTGTGTTTGTGTCATTTAGTGGTCTCGTGTTGGCACGCGAATGCGACGTGCGCCGACCGCGCGCGAAACGCCGTCGCGCTCGGATTGCGCACCGCGTCGCGCCGCGCAGAGCCACGACGCGCAACGATGGACGCAGGCGATTGGGTGGATTGTCGCGGGGCGTCGCGCCAGTTGGCGCATCAGGCGGGGGTCGTGAGCGAGGTCGAAACATCCACCGTGTGGCCCAACAGAGTCTTCGCCGAGGCCGCCGCGACTTCGACCTCGACGACATCGCCGGGCGCTTCGTCCCGGTGCGGAAACACCACGCAGCGTCCGCCGTCGTCGCGTCCCATCCAGTCGTGGGGCGACTTGCGGCTCGGCCCTTCGACGAGCACCTGCACCCGGCGGCCGATCCAGGCGTGGTTGCGACGCAGGGAGATCGCCTTCTGGGCCTCGTTGACGCGTACGACGCGTGCCGTCTTGGCGGCATCGGGCACGTCGTCGATGAACTTGCGTTGCGCGATCGTATTGCGTCGTTCGGAGTACTTGAACACGAAGGCGGAGTCGAACTCGACGCGCTCGACGACGTCGAGCGTATCTGTGAACGCCGCGTCGCTCTCGCCCGGGAAGCCGCAGATGATGTCGGTGGTCAGGCTCACGCTCGGGATGACGGCGCGGATCTCGTCGACTAGCTCGAGGAACTCCTGCTTCGTGTAGGTGCGGCGCATGCGCTCCAGGATGGCGTCGTTGCCCGCTTGCAGCGGCAGGTGGATGTGCTTGCACAGGTGCGCATGCGAGGCGATGGCGTGCAAGAGCCGCCGCGGGAAATCCTTGGGATGCGGCGAGGTGAAGCGCACGCGCGCGATCCCCTCCACGTCGGCAACGCGCACCAGCAGGTCGGCGAAGTCGGCGCCTTCGTAACGGTACGAGTTGACGTTCTGGCCCAGCAGCGTGATCTGCTTGTAGCCGTCGCCAGCGAGGCGCCGCGCCTCTTCCACGACGCTTTCCGGCGCCCGACTGCGCTCACGACCGCGCGTGTAGGGCACGACGCAGAAGGTGCAGAAGTTGTCGCAGCCGCGCATGCAGGCGATCCACGCGTTCACGCCGGGCACGCGATCGGGGTAGATGTCGCTGTAGGTCTCGTATTCGGACAGGTCGATCTCGAGGCCGCGTCCCGCACTGTCGCAGACCTCGTGAATGAGACGCGGCAGGCGCTTGTAGGCGTCGGGACCGGCGATGAGGTCGATCACCGGATTGCGGTCGAGCAGCTCGGTCTTCAGGCTCTGCGCCATGCAGCCGAGGACGCCCACGACGAGACGCGGGTTCTTGCGCTTGAGCTGGCGCACGTGTCCCAACCGTCCGTAGATGCGCGTGTGAGCCGACTCGCGAATGGCGCACGTGTTGAGCAGCACGACGTCGGCGTCCTCGACGCTCGAGGTCATGCGGAAGCTGCCGTTCTTCAGGATGGCGCGCACGAGCTCGGAGTCGTACTCGTTCATCTGGCAGCCGTAGGTTTCCAGAAAGACGTGCACCGGGTTTCCTTCCTCAGGCGGCGCTCATCGTAGCATGAGCGTCGACCGTTCGCCCGAGGCAGCGCGCGCCGTCGGTCGAGTCGACGCGCACGCGCCGCATGCGGTTGGCGAGGTCGGCGTCCGCCCGCACCGCCACGCGCACGTAGTTGTCGGTCCAGCCGTGCCACAGCCCGTCGGTCTTGCGTTCCTCGAACAGCACGTCCAGCGTGCGTCCGACGAAGCGCGCCGCAAAGGCGTGGCGCAATCGCCGGTCGATGTCGCGCAACGCCCGGCTGCGTGCACGCACGACGTCACGCGGCGGTCCGGTCTCCAGACGCGTGGCCGGTGTTCCGGGGCGCTCCGAGTAGCTGAAGACGTGCAGCGAGGTGAAGCCGCTGTCGGTGACCAGCGCCTGCGTCCTGGCGAACGCGGCGTCGTCCTCGCCGGGGAAGCCGACCATGACGTCGGTTCCCAGCGCGAGGTCCGGGATGCGCGCGAGCGCGCGCTCGAACAGGCGACGAAGCTCGCGGGCGCGGTAGGGACGCCGCATGGCGGCGAGCACCGCGTCGTCGCCGCTCTGCACCGGCACGTGCAGGTGTCGGCACAATCGGGGGCTCGAGGCCACGAGGTCCAGCACGGCGTCCGTGAGCGTCGAGGGCTCGATCGAGCTGATGCGCAAGCGCCCGACGCCGGGCAAGGCGTCGAGCTCTGCCAGCAGCGTGGCGAAGTCGGCGCCGTCGTCGGCGTAGCTGCCGAGGTTGACGCCGGTGAGCACCAGCTCGCGATGTCCTGCGTCGACGAGTGCCCGCGCTTCGCGCAGAACGTCATCACGGCGCCGACTGCGCGCACCGCCGCGCGTGCGCGGAATGATGCAGAAGCTGCAACCGACGTTGCAGCCATCCTGGATCTTCAGATTGGCGCGCGTGTGTCCGGGGTAGAGCGCCACCTCTTCGTGCATGAACGGTCTGCGCTCGGGCCGGCGGACGACGACGCGCGGCTCGCGTTCGGTCCGCGGGTGCACGCCTGCGAGCGCTCCGGTGGGCTCGTCCTCGAGCAGCTCGGCGAGGCGCAGCTTGTCCGCGCTGCCGACGATGAGGTCGACGCCCGGGATGCGACGCAACGTGGCGGCGCCCACCTGTGCGTAGCAGCCGGTGACGGCGAGGAAGGCGTTGGGCTGGCGTCGCGCGACGCCGCGCAGCAGCTTGCGGCACTCGCTTTCCGCTTCTGCGGTGACGCTGCATGCGTTGACGACGACCACCTCGGCGGGGCTGCCGAACGGCACGATGCGATAGCCGCGACGCGAGAAGGACGCCGCGAGGGCCGCGGTCTCGGCCTGGTTCAGCCGGCAGCCCAGGGTGTGCAGCGCGGCGCGCGGCGCCGTGGAGTCGGAAGACGCAAGCGGCGCGGTCATACGCCCACCAGGTCGGACACGACGCTCTCGGGCAGCGCGTTCTCGGAGGTCAGCTGCTCGCGGCGGACGCGGAAGCAGGCGCCGGGCACGCCGTACAGCGCTTCGAGCACCTCGCTCGGACGCGCCTGACCGCTCGAACCGATCCGCAGCCACATGCGCAGCTCGTCGCTCGCCGGCAGGAACGCAAGCCCGCGCACGAACGGTCGGATGTCGACCGACTTGGCCTTGCGGCCCGTGCGTTGCACGACGATCTCGCTCCGCGCCAGCAGCGCGTGGATGCGCCGCTGCTGCGCCTCGGGGTCGGCGAAATCGAGCGCCTCGAAGTCCTCGAACAGCTCCGGCTCCAGCGCACGACGTTCGTCGTTGGGCCAGGCACGGTACTCACCCAGATCGATGCAGCGCGACAGCGTCGGCGCGCCCGGCTCGAGCCGGCGCACGTCGAGCACGCGCAGGTTGCGCGGCAACGCGCCGTTCAAGCGCGATGCGAGGTGCTCGACGTCCAGCTCCTCGGAGGTCTCGAAGTCGAAGAGCTCGCCGAGGCCCTCGATGCCGACCGCGAGCGCCGGTCCGAACGACATGAGCGGCGCGGGGTGGAAGCCCTGGCTGTACGACACCGGAACCTCGGCGCGCTTGAAGGCGCGCTGAAGCGTGCGCATGAGGTCGAGGTGCGAGAGCCAGCGCAGATCGTCGCGCTTCGCAAAGCGCACGCGATACTTGAGGCGCGCCCGTTCATGGGCTGGTGCATCGGGCGTCGCTTGGCCTTCCGGCGCGGGCACGACGCCCGCTTCGTGCCCGCGGTCGCCGTGCAGCGTGCCGCTGGCCGCTTCAAAGGCATTGGTTGCCAAGCCGTCGCTGCGTGCCGTGTCGCCAGCGCCGGGCAGCTGCAGCGCCACCGTCCCCGAGCGCTGACCTTCGGGGGGCGACGCGGCTTCACCGCGGAAGGCGGCTTCGATCTCCGACGTGTGCTCGAAGCTGTCGCGCTGCTCGATACGCTCGTGCTTGATGGCCTCGAGATCGCACTCCAGCCCGCAGTCGTAGCACACGAGGTTGGCGTGCTCGAGCGGCTTCACCTTCTTGTTCGGGTCGCGTGGGATGAACGGCTTCTCGCACGCGGGCAAGAACTTCTCCTTCATGCCGGCGTGCAAATCGCGAATGATGAACTCCTTGGCGACCAGCGAGTCGATGTGATCCCAAGGAAGCGCCGCATGCAGCGGGATGCGGCGCAGGAAGACGTCCGGGTCGAGACCCGCGTCGCGCACGCAGGACATCCAGCGCCCGTAGTCGAAGTGGTCCGACCAGCTGTCGAAGCGCGCGCCGCGGCGCCAGGCATCTTCGATGACGCGTCCGAGTCGCCGGTCGCCGCGCGACAGGATGCACTCGACGACGCCGTCGTCCACGTCGTGGTACTTGAAGCGCACCGCTCGATGCGGGCGCACCGTGTCGAGGATCATGCGCTGCTTGCGGCGCAGGGAGTCGGGCGTGTCCATGGGTTCCCACTGGAACGTCGAGTGCGGCTTGGGAATGAGCGCCGAAACGCTCACCGTGACGTGACCGCGCTTGTGACCCATCTCGCGCGCCAGCTTGTAGACGCGAATGCCGGTCTCGGCGATGCCCCGCACGTCTTCATCGGTCTCCGTCGGCAGACCGATCATGAAGTACATCTTGAGCTGGCTCCATCCCTGGCCCCAGGCGATGCGCGCCGCCATGTCGATGTCGGCCTCGGTGATGCCCTTGTTGATGAGGTCGCGCATGCGCTGCGTGCCGGCCTCCGGCGCGATGGTGAAGCCGGTGCGGCGCACGCGGGCGAGCTGCTCGGCGATCGTGCGGGTGAGCCCGTAGACGCGCATCGACGACACGGACATCGCCGTCTTCGCGGGCTCGAAGCGGTCCATCATGGTCTTCACCAGCGAGGTCACGCACGAATAGTCGGCGGTGGACAACGAGGTCAGGGACACCTCGTCGTAGCCGGTTTCGCGCAGGCCGTTGGACACGGAGCGGATGATCTCGGCCGGCGTGCGCTCGCGCACCGGGCGATAGATGATGCCGGCCTGGCAGAAGCGGCAGCCCTCGGTGCAGCCGCGCGCGATCTCGATGGAAACGCGGTCGTGCACGATCTCGCCGTACGGAACGATCGTGTCGGAAGGAAACGGATAGCGGTTGATGTCGTCGACGACGGCGCGCTTCACCGGGAACGGCACGTCGAACCCCGGGCGTGGGCCGCTGACGACGTGGAAGCCGGTCTCGTCGTCCAGACGCGTCTCGTACAGCGAAGGCACGTAGAGACCGCGCAGCTGCGCCAGCTCGGCCAGCATCTCCTCGCGCGTGCGGCCGCCTTCGGCGCGCAGAGCGCGCCAACGACGCACGAGAGCGGGGAAGGTTTCTTCGCCGTCGCCGATGACGAAGACATCGACGAAGTCGGCCATGGGCTCCGGCGAAAAGACGCACGGTCCGCCGGCGATGATCAACGGATCGTCGAGGGCGCGCTGCTCGTTGTGCAGCGGGATGCCGCCCAGATCGAGCATCGTGAGCACGTTGGTGTACTCCATCTCGAACTGCAGCGAAAAGCCGACGACGTCCATGTCGGCCAGCGGCGTGCGCGTTTCCAGCGTGACCAGCGGCTGGTCGTAGCGACGCAGCGCCTGCTCCATGTCGATCCACGGACAAAACACCCGCTCGGCGGACACGTCGTCGTCGCGGTTCAGCAGGTCGTAGAGGATGCGCATGCCCAGGTGGGACATGCCGATCTCGTAGGAGTCCGGAAACGCCAGCGCCACGCGCGCGCGTCCGGCCTGCGCCGGCTTGACCACCTGGTTCCATTCGCCGCCGATGTAGCGCACCGGCTTTTCGACCATGGCCAGAATCTCGCGGTTCACGGCGACTCCTCGTAATGCACGCGTGTGTGATGTCCAGCCGAAGCTGCTGAAGTGTCCCGCAGACGGCGGGCCGAGCGTGGAAACGACGGCGAGGGGCCAAGATGGCCGCCCGGGGGCCGACACGGCCCGGATGGTAGCGGGCCCCGTCTGCATGGTCAACGCATGCCGGCGCCGGCGCTATACTCGCCCCGCGCACCCGGGCCGTCCGGGTTCGAACGGGCGCTTGGGAGGTGTCGTGAGGCGAAGGATCGCGGCCATGTGGCGCAAGGGTCACTCTGGTCCGAGCACGCGGATGTGGCTGACCGCCTACTTCCTCATCGGGCTCGTGCTCGTGGGCATCGGCGGCCTGCTGTTCGCCGGGCACACGACGCGCAAGATGGAACGTCAATCGTCGGCGTTGACCAACGTCTTCTCGCTCTTCCTCAGTGAGACCGTCTTTCAGGCCGAGCGTCCCGGTGCAGCGGAGCTCATCCAGAGCGTGCTCAGCGAGATCGACTTTCCGGTGATCATCACCACCGCCGACGGCACGCCGTTCGTGTGGCGGGTGGAGGGCGTGCCGCCGCAGGAGGACGACGATCCGTTCGTTCTGGCGCGACCCGACCTCACACCCGAGCAGCGCGACACGCGCGCGCGGCTCGACGCGCTGATGCGGGAGTTCGACGCCGCGCATCCGCCGTACCCCATCCAGGTCGACGGGGCGGTGCAGGGCTACGTGCACTTCGGGCCCTCGGCGTTGACTCGCCAGCTGCGTTGGATGCCCGCGGTTCTCATCGTTGCCGTGGCGGTGTTCGCGGCGATCGGGCTCCTCGGCTTCCGCTCGATCAAGACCAGCGAGCAGCGCTCCATCTGGGTCGGGATGGCGCGCGAGACCGCGCACCAGCTGGGGACGCCGCTGACGTCGCTGTTGGGCTGGGTGCAGCTGCTGCAGAGCGAGGACGCGGTGCGCGACGGCGAAACGCCGCAGCAGGCTGAGGAGCGCCGGCGCAAGACGTATCAGGAGATGCAGCACGATCTCGGACGCCTGTCGAAGGTGAGCGCGCGCTTCAGCAAGATCGGCTCGGCGCCCGATCTCGCGGCGCTCGACATCGCCGAGGTCGTCGACGAGACCGTGCGCTACATCAAGCGACGGGCGCCGCACCTCGGAGCGCCGGTGCAGATCGAAGCCCACCTGCAGCCGCTGCCCCCGGTGCTCGCCAACCGCGAGCTCATCGAGTGGGTTTTCGAGAACCTGCTGAAGAACGCGCTCGACGCGCTGGAGAACGGCGGCGAGATTCGTGTTCAAGCCAGCAGCAACGGCGCCGATCAGGTCGAGCTGCGCGTGCGCGACAGCGGTCGCGGCATCGCGCCCTCGGTGCGTCAGCGCATCTTCGATCCGGGGTTCACGACCAAGAAGCGCGGCTGGGGTCTGGGGCTCACGCTCGTGCGTCGCATCATCGAGGAGTATCACGGTGGTCGGATCTGGGTGGAAGACAACCCCGACCGGCGCGGCGCCTGCTTCGCGATTCGCCTGCCGGTGGCGCGCTGAAGCGATGCGAACCGCGGCCCGCGCACGCGTGGTACGCGCTGCGCACGCGATTGCTGTGCTCGCGCTGCTGGGGGCGGGTTGTGCCGGTGCTCCTCAGCCGACACGTCTTTCCGCCCCGCCGCCCGAACTCACCCGCGCGTCGCACGAGCGCGCGTGGGCGGCGTTCGACC
>JBFJHN010000055.1:0-8434 GCA_041613275.1 Candidatus Krumholzibacteriia bacterium
CAACAACGCCAACGTGCTCGTCCTGGGCTCCAACGTCGTGCAGCGCGGGCACGCCCGCCGAGTGGTCCGCGTCTGGCTCCACACACCGTTTGCCGGCGGGCGCCACGCACGCCGCGTCGACAAGATCGACGCGCTCGATCGCGCGCGCTGAGACGGGCGGCGACGCCGCCGCGCTGGCGTCGCGCGCCGAGGATGTCCTACGATCGGACCTCCCGGAAGGAGCACGAGTGCGCGACGAGGAGATCATCGAGCGCGTGGTGGCGCGGGTGCTGCAGCATCTCGAGCCCTCCGATCCGCGCTTCGTCGAGGATACCTTCCTGCGCTTGACCGATCGGCGTGACGATCCGACGTGCGTTTCGTGCAGCGGTCGCGGCGAGTGTCATCGCCGGCGTCCGGTCACCACGCAGCGCATCCTTGATGCGGGCGCGTGCCGCGTTTCGGCGCGGTATCCGTCGGGGCCGGTCGCCGACGTTATGGCGCCGTGCATCGATCACACGCTTCTGAAGCCGGACGCCACCTACGCTCAAGTCGAACAACTGTGTCGCGAGGCTGCGGAGTACACGTTCGCCAGCGTCTGCATCAACCCGGCGCACGTGGCGACGGCCGCCCGCCTGCTGGCTGGAACCGGCGTGGCCGTGTGCACCGTGGTGGGGTTTCCGCTGGGCGCGACCACGACCGAGACGAAGGTCGCCGAGACCCGGCAGGCGATCGCTCATGGCGCCACGGAGATCGACATGGTGATCCACGTCGGAGCGCTCAAGTCCGGCGACTTCGAGGCCGTAGAGAACGACGTTCGGCGCGTGGCCGAGGCCTGCGGCGAGCGCGCGTTGTTGAAGGTGATCATCGAGGCGGCGCTGCTCACCGATGAGGAGAAGGTGCAAGCCTGTGCGTTGGCGAAGGCCGCCGGCGCGGATTTCGTCAAGACTTCCACCGGCTTCGGGCCCGGCGGAGCGACCATCGACGACGTCGCGCTCATGCGGCGCACCGTCGGCGCCGATGTCGGCGTCAAGGCCGCGGGCGGCATCCGAGATCGCGAAACCGCGACCCAGATGATCCGCGCGGGCGCCGATCGCATCGGTGCCAGCGCATCGATCGAGATCGTTCGTGGTGCTGCGCCCGGAGGGTCATGAGCGCGCGCGAGCTCGTCGAACGCAAGAAGCGCGGCGCGCGCCTCGAGCGCGACGAGATCGCTACGCTGATCGAAGACTTCACACGCGGCACGGTCCCCGACTACCAGATGGCCGCTTTCTTGATGGCGGTGTGGTTTCGTGGGCTGGACCGGGACGAGACTCTGGCGCTCACCGAATCCATGATGCGCAGCGGCCGCGTCCTGGAGCTCACCAACGTTCCCGGCCCGAAGATCGACAAGCACTCGACCGGCGGCATTGGGGACAAGGTGTCGCTGCCGTTGATCGGCATCGCCGTCGCCTGTGGGCTGCGTGTGCCGATGCTCTCGGGGCGCGGCCTCGGGCACACCGGCGGCACGCTCGACAAGCTCGAGTCCATTCCGGGCTACTCCACCGAGTTCGACGCGTCGCGCTTCGAGCGCACGCTGCGCGACGTCGGCGGCAGCATCGTGGGACAGTCCGACGATCTCGTCCCGGCCGACCGCGCGCTGTACGCGCTGCGCGACGTCACGGCCACGATCGACAGCATCCCTCTCATCGTTGCCAGCATTCTGTCCAAGAAGTTCGCCGCTGGCGTCGACGGCGTCGTGCTCGATCTCAAGGTGGGCAGCGGTGCCTTCATGCGCGAGCGTGGGCAGGCGCAGGAGCTGGCCGAAGCGCTCGTCGACGTTGGGGAGGCGTTCGGGCGACGCGTCGCCGTGGTCTTCACGCGCATGGACGAGCCGCTGGGCGTTGCGGTGGGGAACGCGCTCGAGGTCGTCGAATCCGTGCAGCTGCTGCGCGACGACGGACCGGCCGACGTGCGTGAGGTCACGCTCACGCTGGCGGCAGAGATGCTTCGGCTCGGCGGAGTCGAGCGCGAGCCGACGGCGGCGCGCGCGCGCGCCGAAGAGAGCCTGGGCGACGGTCGCGCGCTCGAGTGCTTTCGCGCCATCGTCGAGGCGCATGGCGGGCGGCTCGACTGGCAGCGTGACGACTGTGGCCTGCGCGTGGCTCCGTGTCGCGCGTCGGTGCGAGCGCCGGCGCGTGGCTGGCTCGCCGCGGTCGACGGCTACGAAGTCGGCATGGCGGTCGTCGCGCTGGGTGGCGGACGGCAGCGCAAGAGCGATGCGATCGATTCGAGCGTTGGCTTGCGCTGGCACACGCGCATCGGCGACGAGGTCGACGCCGACGCGGTCGTCGCCGACGTGCATGCGGACGACGTGGGACGCGCCGAAGCGGCTGCTCGGCGCATCGCGCGCGCTCTCGGCTGGAGCGCCTCGCGCGTTGCGGCCCCGCCCCGCATTCTGGGTCGCTACCCCGAGATGGATCGCTCGTAGTTGCGGCTCGATGCCGCGGAGGGCTTCATGGGTGCGTTCGATCGCGTGCTGGCTTCGGTGCTGCCCTACGTGCCACGGGCGCTCGTCGGACGGGTTTCGTCACGCTACATCGCCGGCGAAACGCTGTCCGACGCCCTGGACACGGTCGCCGCACTGAACCAGGCGGGCGTGCAGGCGACGGTCGACATCCTTGGCGAGTTCGTGCACACGCTGGGCGAGGCCGAGAGCGCGCGCGACGAGTACGTCGAGCTGCTCGACGAGCTGGCGCGAAAGCAGCTGGACTCGCAGGCCTCGGTGAAGCTCACGCAGCTGGGCCTGAAGCTCGACCACGAGGCATGCTTGCGTTCGATGCGCCAGCTCGTCCAGCACGCCGCGCGCCAGGGGAACCTGGTCACGATCGACATGGAGGACTCGAGCTGCACCGACGCCACGCTCGACATCTTCGAGACCCTGCGGCACGAGAGCGCACACGTGGGCGCCGTGTTGCAATCGTGCCTGCGTCGGAGCCGCGACGACCTCGAGCGCCTGCTTCCGCTGCAGCCGCATGTGCGCGTGTGCAAGGGCATCTACGTGGAGCCCGAAGAGATCGCGTTCCGCGATCGCGAAGAGGTGCGGAGGAGCTTCCTGGACCTGGTCGAGAGCATGCTGTCGGGCGCCGGGTTCGTGGGGATCGCGACGCACGATGAACCGCTGATCCAAGGAAGTCGAGCGTTGCTGCAGCAGTACGGTGCGGACGCTTCGCGCTACGAGTTCCAGATGCTCCTGGGGGTGCGCGACGAGCTGCGCCAACGCTTGTTGGCCGAAGGGCATCCGGTGCGCGTGTACGTACCGTACGGACGTCAGTGGTATGCCTACTCGATGCGCCGCCTCAAGGAAAATCCGGCCATCGCGGGACACGTCTTTCGCAATCTTCTGGGTGGCTGAGATGCGCGGTGCCAGGCTGATGCGCATATCGCGCCACTTGCCTCATTTCCGTCGCGGCGCGACCGAGCCCGTCGTTGATGCCTTCCCACAATCTTGCTAGGCTTTCCACAGCCGCCATCCTCGGGCGCGCCATCCGAAGGGTCGACTGCATGCCGAGCAACGTGCGCGCGCTCCTGGCGCTTGCTCTCCTGCTGGGAGCACAAGCGGCTCCCGCGCAAGACAGCCTCAACGTCACCGTCCTGGGTCGCCAAAACCTGTACTCGTCGTACTCCGACATCTGGGGCTATACGACGACGTCCGGGGACGAGCTGGCGCTGCTCGGCACCGCAACCGGGACGTCGATCGTCGACGTGACCAACCCGGCGTTCCCCAACGAGATCGCGTTCATCTCCGGGCCCACCTCGATCTGGCGCGACATGAAGACGCACGATCGCTACGCCTACATCGTCACGGAGGACGGCAACGTCGGCATCCAGATCGTCGACCTCGAAGCCAATCCGAGCCCGCAGCTGGTCGGTACGTTCGATGCGACGTTGGACCAGGCCCACAACATCGGCATCACCGACGGTGTCGCCTACGCCTTCGGCGCGACGCAGGGGGGCAGCAGCGTGGGGACGCGCATCATCAGCCTTGCGAACCCCACCAACCCCGTCGACCTGGGCGCCTTCACCACCTACTACGTGCACGATGGCGTGGTGCGCGGCGACACGCTGTGGGCCGCGTGCATCAGCAACGACCTGCTGGCAGTGGTCGATGTGTCGAACGCGGCGAGTCCCAACATCCTCCCCACGTTCACGTGGGAAGGATCCAACGCACACAACTGCGATTTGAGCACGGACGGAAGCCATCTCTTCACGACCGACGAGAGCACTGGCGGTGATTTGCACGCGTTCAACGTCTCGGACCTGGGCAACGTCCAGGAGGTGGCTTCATGGACGGCGAACCCGGATGCGATCATCCACAACGTGCTGGTGCGCGGGGATCTCGCCTTCATCGCCTACTACACCGAGGGCGTGCGCATCGTTGACATCGCCAATCCCGAGTTTCCCGTCGAGGTGGGCTTCTACGACACGTGGCCAGGCGTGAGCGGTGGCTTCAACGGTGCCTGGGGCGTGTACCCGCACGCACCTTCGGGTCACATCTACGTCTCCGACATCGCGACGGGGCTGTACGTGCTGGATTACCAGCAGGCGCAGGGCGCGGTCGAAGGTGTGGTGAGCGTGGCCGGCGAGGGCACGACCGTCGCTCAGGCGCAGGTCGAGATCCTCGGTGAAGGCGTCGTACAGACGAACGCCAGCGGATTCTACAAACGCTACGCCGACCCCGGCACGTACACGATCGTCATCTCGAGCTTCGGGTTCGAGCCCGACACCGCAGCGGTTCAGCTGACGATGGGGGCGACGACGACGCACGACGTCAGCTTGACGCGCATTCCCAGCTCGCGGCTTGCGGGAACGGTCCGCGAATCGGTGGGTTCGACCGGCCTGCAGTCGGCGAGCATCGTTCTTCGCGATACGCCTTTGACGATCCTCACCGACGCAAACGGGGATTACGAGTTCCCCGACGTGCCACACGGCGTCTACGTGGCCGACGTGTCACGCTTCGGATACACGCCCGCGTCGGCCAGCGTGACGGTGACGATCGTCGACCCCTCGCAATCGGTGGTTCTCGATTTCGAGCTCGATCCAGCCGCGTTGTCGGAAGACTTCGAGTCCGGCCCGGGGGGATGGTTCGTCGGCGGACCGAGCGATGACGCGACCGCGGGGTTTTGGGTGTGGAGCGACCCGGTGGGGAGCGGCGGCGGGACGGTCCAGCCCGAAGACGATCACAGCGATCCCGGCGCTCTGTGCTGGGTGACGGGCAATGCCGGCAGTCCGAACTCGTCGATCAATGCCGCGGACGTCGACGGCGGGCAGACCACGCTGAACTCGCCCGTCTTCGATCTTTCGGGTCTTGCGAACCCGCACTTTCGCTACTGGCGCTGGTTCTCGAACGACCGCGGCTTCGCCCCGACGACGGCCGATACGCTGCGCGTCGACATCTCCAACAACGGCGGGCTCGACTGGGTCGCGGTCGAGCGCGTGACCGTCTCGTCGACGTGGACCGAGGTCACCGTGCGCGTCGCGGATTTCGTCGCGCCCACGAACTTGATGGCCCTGCGCTTCATCGCCGAGGACGCGGGCAGCGCCTCCACGGTGGAAGCGGCGATCGACGACCTCTCCGCCTTCGACATCGCGGTCACCGACGCCGTGCCGCGCTCGCTCGGCACGCGCCTGCTGCCGGCCGTGCCCAACCCGTTCAACCCGCGCACGCGTCTCGGCTTCGAGATCACCCAGGGGGGGCCGGTCCGGCTGCGCATCGTCGACGTGCGCGGCAGGCTGGTGCGCGAGCTGCACCGCGGCGTCCTGCCCGCCGGCACGCACGCGCGTCCGTGGGATGGTCTCGACACGCGCGGACGCAGCGTCGCCAGCGGTTCGTACTGGGTGCAGCTGCAAGCGCACGGCTCGACGCAGAGCCGCCGTATCGTTCTCCTGAAATAACGTCCGTTGAGGTCCGTCCTTGCGCATCGCGTTCTCTCGAGGAACGTTCAGGCGCAGCGATGCGTGCGGTGTCAGCGCGGATTGCCGGGGAAGGGATCGCGCGGCGGCGCGGGGCGTTCGAAGCGTGGCAGCGCGCGGCCGGGCTCGAAGTCGATGCCGCGTTCGGTGTGCAGGTCGCACTCCTGCCGTGGGCGCGACTGCTTGAGGAAGATCTCGGACTGCACGTTCGGACAGTGCGGCGTGGCCAGCTTGCCCGAGTCGGCGCACACCGCTTCGGAGACGATGCCGCCCGGCTCGTGGAACGGGCGCGATGGATGGTTCTCGTGGTACCGACGCATGATGTCGGACCACGGCGGCAAGCCGATGACCGCGCCAGGGAGGCCGATCGAGCGCCGCTCGTCGAAGCCGCCCCAGACTCCCACGACCAGATCCGGCGTGTAGCCCACGAACCAGCCGTCGGCGGTGTCGTCGGTGGTTCCCGTCTTGCCGGCGGCGGGGAAGTGCAGTCCGTAGAGGTTGCGCGCGTTGCGTCCGGTTCCCCAGTCGACCACCGACTGCAGCATGTGCGTGACGACGTAGGCGGTCTGCGGATCCAACGCTTCCTCGTGATACGGCTGCGCGCGCTCGAGCACCTTGCCGAAGCGATCCTCGATGCGCTCGATGAACCAGGGGCGTGCGTACACACCGTTGTTCGCCAGGGTCCCGAACGCCGCCGTGAGCTCGAGCAGGTTGACTTCCGAGGTTCCCAGCGCCAACGACAGCACCGGCTCGAGGCGACTGCGGATGCCCATGGCGTGCGCGATTTCGACGACCCTGTGGGTGCCCACCTGCGCCTGCAGCTTGATGGCCGGAATGTTCAACGAGCGCGCGAGCGCGTAGCGGAGCGACACCGGCCCGTTGAAGGTCTTCTCGTAGTTCTGCGGCTTCCACAGACCGCGGCCGCCGCCCATCTCCATCACCAGCGGAGTGTCCAAAATGATGTCCGACGGGTTGCTGCCCGCTTGGATCGCGGCCGCATACACCAGCGGCTTGAACGCCGAGCCCGGCTGCCGCATGGCCTGCACGGCTCGGTTGAAGCGGCTCTGCTGGAAGCTGCGCCCGCCGACCATGGCGAGCACGCGGCCGTTCTTCGGGTCGAGGGCTACGGCAGCTCCTTGCAAGTATTGGGGCTTGGCGTCCGCCGTGGCGAGCGACTCGTACTCGGCGCGCGTGTGGTCGAGGTTGTAGGTCGTCTCAAGCTCGACGTAGCGTGTCTCGATGGCCTCTTCTGCGATGCGCTGCAGCTCGACGTCGAGCGTCGTGTACACGCGCAGCTCTCCGCTGTAGATGGCATCGGCGCCGTAGCTGCTCTCGAGGTACTTGCGCACTTCTTCGACGAAGTAGGCGCCGACCGGGTCGGTGCGCCGAATGGGGCTGACCTCGAGCGGCGCGGCGATGAGGCTGTCGTGCTGCGCCTGCGTGAGGATTTCGTTGTCGAGCATCGTGCCAAGGACGAGATTGCGCCGGCGCGCGGCGCGCTCGGGATGGCGTACCGGCGAGTAGTTGGTCGGGTTCTTGGGCAGGCCGGCGAGCGTGGCACACTCGAGCAGGTCCAGGTTGCGCACGGACTTGCCGAAGAAGGTCTGGGCCGCGGCCTCGATGCCGTGTGCACCTTCCCCGAAGTAGATCTCGTTCAAGTACATGCGGAAGATCTCGTCCTTGGTGTACGTGCGCTCGATGCGCAGCGTCAGCATGGCCTCCTTGAGCTTGCGCGTCAGCGTACGTTCGTGGGATTCGAGGATGAGGTTGCGCGCCAGCTGTTGCGTCAGCGTGCTGGCCCCGTGGGGGGAACGCCAACCCTGCCGGATGTTGGTGAGAATCGCGCGTGCCAGGCCCCAGAGATCGATGCCCCAGTGGTTGTAGAAGCGCCAGTCCTCCACCGAGAGAACGGCCAGACGCAAGTTGTCGGGGACGTCTTCCAGGCTGACGTTGACGCGCTTCTCGCGATAGAACGACGTCAACGTGTCCCCGTGGGCCCCGAGAACGAGCGTTCCGCCCACCGGGCGCGCGTCTTCGAGGGCCGACAGCGACGGCAGGTCGGAGCCCAGGGTGCGGTAGGTGGCCCAGAGCATTCCCGCGCTCAGCGCGATGAGCGCGATCGTTGCGACGAGCAGGGTGCGCAGAACGCGCGTCGGCGTGCCCCAGAAGGCCGCCACGCGGAAGCGTTTCTCATCCGAGCGTTTCTCAGCGGGCTGCGTATCCTGCACCGTGCCGTCCATTCAGAGGTCCGCTCGTTGATACCCGGAGCCGCGTGGTCCCATTCCCGTCGAACGCCGCGCTGCCGTCAAGCAGGAAAGGCGTGGATCCCAGGACACTCCCGTGTCCAATCCCCGTGGGTGCCGGGACGCGCGCTTCCATGCGCGTGCGCTTCCACGCGTGCGGTGAGGGCTCGTTGACGCTGCTTCGGGCGCGTTGCTACGATGCCGCGTCCGCGACTTGCGGATTGCTTCGCAACCCGGATGCCACAGCCCACGCTTCGGCCGAC
>JBFJHN010000056.1:0-8419 GCA_041613275.1 Candidatus Krumholzibacteriia bacterium
TCCTTCGCGGGCATGCTCGGAACCGCCCGCTGCGAGAACACATCTCGACCGGTGCGTTCGCGCGTGGTGCACGAACGCTCGTTGGGTGTTCGAACCCCCGGCCGCGGGCCGTCGGGCGCGTCTGGCGGGGAACCTTCCCCGTCGGCGCCACGACCGGGTGTTCGAGTTGCGTGAGGCACCGCGACGGGCCCGGAGAGGAATCGGCCACGTGCGGGGCCACACGAGCCATTGTGCGGCTCGGCGCGCGAGGGGGCGACGCTGCGGGTCCGAACGGTCCTTTCCGGGCCATGAACGGGACCTGCCCGGAACAAGCGGCGGCGCCTCGGCGCTCCGGCAGCCTCGGTGGGACCCGACGCGTCCCACCAGGCTGGTCCGGAGCATGCTCGAGGTGCAGCGTCGGGAGTACGGCGCGGGTGCGCGGAAGCACGCGCTCGGGTCCCCCTTGGCGCGCGGAGGTCTTTCATGAACGCAGCGGGTGTTCGCAAGCAGTCACAGTTCGAAGTGTTGGGGATGCCTTTCTGGGCGGTCGCGGTAGGCCCGATCGAGGGTGAGATTCGCGGGCATGCACGCGGCTTCATCGCGGTCGGGGACATCGCCACCGGCGTCATCGCCGTCGGCGGCGTGGCGCGCGGCATCGTTGCCGTGGGCGGCGCGGCCCTGGGCTTCATCGCCTTGGGCGGTGCGGCGCTCGGTCTGCTGGCGCTGGGCGGCCTGGCCATCGGCGGCTTCGCGTTGGGCGGAATGGCCGTGGGCGTGGTTGCGGTCGGTGGATTCGCAGTCGGCTACTACGCCATGGGCGGCGGCGCAGTGGGCAAGTACATCGTCTCGTCGACAGAGCGCATGCCGGAAGCCGAGGCCTTCTTCAGGCGTTGGTACCCAGGCGCATTCCGCTAGAGCTGCCGCGCACGAGCGCGCGAGCCTTCAACGATAGAGATTCTTGATCCGGGTCCACGTCGCGTGGGTGACGGGAACGGGTGCGTTGGTGGTGAAGCTCCAGACCGGGCTGTCGACGACCGTCGAATCGACCTGGCGGCGGATTTTCCAAGAATACGTCGTGAAGGGTTGAAGCGGTCCCGGGTCGTAGGTTCCGCCCGAAACGTCGAAGCTCACCATCGGGGGATCGGGATTCGTTCCGAAGTAGACGCTCTCGATGAGGGCCGCAGCCGTGCACCATGCGTGCGGTGGACTCTCCCAGCTGAGCTGCACGCCGGTGTTCGGGACGGTCGCCCCGTCAGCCGGCGTAGGAGTGTGCGCGGCTTGCAGGCCGTTGTTGATGACGAACGAGCCACCCGAGACGCAGACGGCAGTGAATACGGGAGCGTCGCACAGCCAGACGAACGGACAATCGAGATTGGGTCTCGGGGGCGCGCTGGCCACGACCCGTGGAAGCACGAGGTCCAAATCGACCGTGTCCCCGAACGTCTGGAGGGTCACCGTCCCGAGTGACACGAAGCCGTTCTCGCCGACCCGGCACCCATCCTCCGGGAGTGGGCCGGTCACGCCTGAGAACGCCAGGCTTCCCCGGCGAACCAGTTGGCCCTGCGACAGATGTGGATTGCAGAAGTCGCCGTCCACGACCGCGTCGAGAGGCGCTTGCACGCTGCATTGCCAGTTGCCGGGGAGAGCTTCCAAGCCCTCGATGTAGAACTCGGCACCGGAGATTCCGCCTGCCGTGGCGCCGCTCAAACGGAACGCGATCGCGATCTGGATCTGTCCGAAACCAAGCGCGGGGTCGAAGTGGGCGTCTGCCTCGCAGCAGGAGTCATCGGCCTGTCCGTTGACGATGCAGAACATGTCGATCGAGCCGTTCGGACTCGCAAGCTCGGAACCGACCGGTCGGCTCGCCGAATACACCGGGGCGAACGCGGCCGAGCCGCAAACGAGCATCGCCGCGCACAGGGATTCAAGTTGCTTCAGGAGGTTGCGCATGTCGATTCCCCTCGCGCTGCCGGAGCGTCGTCCGGCAAGAGATTCCGGAACCGGAGGGGGAGATGGACTCGTCCCATATTGTCTCGCGTCCAAACCGATGCGTCAACAGAGCCGGCATGGGGCTCACTCATGCACCGCGGTCCGGGCGCATGCCGCTCGAGCTGCCGCGCACCTTCGGACCCAACCAGTCCGCGTAGAGCTCGGGACGCCGATCGCGCAGGAACAAACGCCGTGCGTGCGAGCGCCCCGCTTCGGCGAGATCGATGTCGCAGCAGAGAATCTCGTCGCGACCCGTCGCCGCGCGCGCCACGACGCGACCGGCGGGATCGCACACGAACGACTCCCCCGAGAACGTCAAGCGCGGCTCTTCACCGACGCGGTTGCAGAGCGCGGTGAAGTAGCCGTTCTGGAATGCGGCCACACGCATTTCGGATTCGTACAAACCGTCGGGCCACTCTCCCACCGCACCCGCCTGCGGCACGACGACCAGCTGCGCACCACCCAATGCGAGCGCGCGCATGTACTCCGGGTAGTGGCGGTCGTAGCAGATGGCCACGCCAATGCGGCCGACTGCCGTATCGAACACCGGCGCTCCCGTATCGCCCGGCGTGTAGTACCCCTGCTCGTGGAAGCAGCTGTACTCGGTGATGTGCAGCATGCGCGTCTTGCCGAGCAACGTGCCGTCGGCATCGAGCACGGGGCTCGTGTCGAACGTGCGCGCGCCATCGCGCTCGAAAACGTTCAGCACCACGACGACGCCCAGGGCGGCGGCGCGCTCGGCGAAGGCGGCAGTCGTCGGACCAGGCACACGCTCGGCTCGCTCGAGGTGCTCGGGCGTGGCGGGTTCCTGGGGATAGAAGGGATCGAAGGCGAGCTCCGCGAAGCACACGAGCTCGGCGCCCCGGCCGGCGGCCTCTTCGAGCGCGGCCAATCCGCGGGCGCGATTCTCGTCCCGGTTTGCCGTTGCGCGTTGTTGCACCAGCGCGATACGCATGCGAGCCTCCCGACGCGGGCGACAGTCGCGATGATGTCGGCTCGAGGTTGTGGGCGCAAGGCGCGCGTCTTGGCCCAGCGGCCGCGGCTGCGGCAGCGCGGCCGTTCGCCGCTTCGCGCCGCCATGTATACTGATGAGGGAGCGCCGGCTGGATCCGGCCCGCGTCACCCGAGCCCGCCGCGCCGGTGTGATCACAACCGCACTCTTGGAGAATCATGAACAGGATGCACACCGCTTGCCGTCCCACGCGAGCACGCCTGGCCTGCATCGTCTTCGGCGCCGCCTTGCTGGGCGCCGGTGTTGCCGCAGGCCAGGGCAACCGGCCGGATACCCCGGCGACGGTGTTCTATCAGGAAGCCAGCTGGGCACCCGATGGGGCGAGCCTGCTGCTCTCGGTCTACCGCGGCCAGGGCTACGACATCATGCGCATCTCCGCTGAGGGTGGACGCGCCACGCCGCTCACGCGGGGCTCGGGCAGCAACTATTGGACGACGTACGCACCCGATGGAAAGCGCATCGCCTTCAAGTCCAAGGCCGGCGAGCGCACCGACATCCACGTCATGAACACCGACGGGTCGGACCGCCGACCTCTCACCGACGACGCGTGGGAAGACTCGGGACCGCACTGGTCTCCGGACGGCGCGTCGATCGTCTTCACGTCGAAGCGCAACGACTCGTGGACGCTGCACATCATGGACGCGAACGGTGAGAACGTGCGACAGATCGGCAGCACGGAGGTCGACGAGTGGAATCCGGCCTTCTCGCCCGACGGCATGCGCATCGTCTTCTACGCGACTGAGGACGACGGCGATCACGTGTACGTGATGAACGTGGACGGCACCGAGCGCAAGCGCCTGGCGCCGGGCGTGTTCCCTTCGTGGTCGCCGGACGGCGCATGGATCGCCTACGACTACCAGAACGACATCTATCTCGTGCGTCCCGAGGGCGGCAATCCGCGCCATCTGGTGACGGACGGCTGGTGCCCACGCTGGTCTCCGGACGGCTCCAAGATCGCATTCATCCGCGGCAACTGGCCGCAGTCCGAGGTTTATCTCGTGGAATCGGACGGTTCCGACTTCCAGCGCTTGACCGGGCCCCACATCTTCCAGTAACGCAGCGAGCCGCGGAGATCTGCGGGCGGAGCGCCGCGACAAGGTGATTCCTTCGAGCCGGCACGACGGGCCGGCGCCCCAACGCGAGGAGGCATGGCGGTGACGAACGTCGTACCGAGCACGAAGGTTCTGCATCACTACATCGACGGGAAGCGTGTCGAGGGCGCGAGCGGGCGCTCCGGAGAGGTGTTCGATCCCTCCACGGGACGCGTGCAATCGCAGGTGCCGTTCGCCAGCGCCGACGAGGTCGACCGCGCCGTACAGTCGGCGCAGGCGGCGTTCCCGGACTGGGCGGCCACGCCGCCGGCGCAGCGTGCACGTGTAATGTTCCGCTTTCGCGAGCTGGTGGAAGCGCACACGGACGAGCTGGCGCGCATCGTGTCCTCCGAGCACGGCAAGACGCTCGAAGACGCGCGCGGCTCGGTGAACCGCGGCGCCGAGATCATCGAGTTCGCCTGCGGCATTCCACAGCTGCTCAAGGGCGAGCACAACGAAAACGTCGCCACCAACATCGACAGCTGGTCGATGCGCCAGCCGCTGGGCGTGTGCGCCGGCATCACGCCGTTCAACTTCCCCGCCATGGTGCCGCTCTGGATGTATCCCATCGCGATCGCGTGCGGGAACACGTTCGTCCTCAAGCCGTCCGAGCGCGACCCGTCGGCGGCGCTGCGATTGGCGGAGCTCATCACCGAAGCCGGTTTGCCGGCGGGCGTGCTGAACGTCGTGATGGGCGACAAGGTGGCGGTGGATGCGCTGCTGACGCACCCGAAGGTGCAGGCGGTCAGCTTCGTCGGCTCGACGCCCATCGCCGAGTACGTGCACAAGACTGCGTCCGCGCACGGCAAGCGTGTTCAGGCTTTGGGTGGGGCCAAGAACCATCTCGTCGTCATGCCCGATGCCGACCTGGAGCAAACGGCCGACGCCTTGCTGGGCTCGGCCTACGGCTCGGCCGGGGAGCGCTGCATGGCCGTGTCTGTGGCGGTGACCGTCGGTGACACCGTCGCCGACGCGTTGATCGACAAGCTGAAGAACCGCGTGCGCAAGCTGCGCATCGGCCCGTACACCGATCCCAAGGCCGAGATGGGTCCGCTGGTCACCGGGCAACACCGCGACAAGGTGAAGGCGTACGTCGACACGGGCGTCGAAGAAGGTGCCGACCTGGTCGTCGATGGGCGCAACTTCAAGGTGCCCGGACACGAGAGCGGCTTCTTCCTGGGCGGCTGCCTGTTCGACAAGGTCAAGCCGAACATGCGCATCTACCGCGAGGAAATCTTCGGCCCGGTGCTGAGCGTCGTGCGCGCGAAGGACTACGAAGAGGCGCTCGAGATGGTGAACGGGCACGAGTACGGCAACGGTGTCGCCATCTTCACGCGCGACGGCGACGCGGCGCGCGACTTCGCCAGCCGCGTGCAGATCGGCATGGTCGGCGTCAACGTCCCCATCCCGGTGCCCACGGCGTACCACAGCTTCGGGGGTTGGAAGCGTTCGCTGTTCGGCGACCACCACATGCACGGACCCGAAGGGGTGCGCTTCTACACGCGCCTCAAGACCGTCACTTCGCGCTGGCCCTCAGGCATCCGCCAGGGCGCGGACCTGTCGTTCCCGCAGAACCGCTAGGGAGCGCTTGTCCACAGCGGTGGAGGTTTACGTGCGTCGATGAGATGAGAAGCGCCGTGCAGCGCGCAACCTGCACGGCGACGTGCGCAGCGTGACGCATTACTCGCAGGTGGCACCGAGTCGAGATGCGAAATAGGCCAGATCGCTGGCGTCGATCGTCGGTGGCCCCGACTCGTTGTAATCGAAGCAGATTCCCCACGCGTCCGGATCGCCGAACACCTCGGCGAACGCAGCGAGATCCGCGGCATCCGTGTGGCAGGGCGACGCGGCGACTGTGTCCGTGCTGTTGAAGTTGATGGGCAATGTGGCGACGAATGTTCCTTCGATCCACAAGTCGATTCCCTCTGCACATCCACCCGCGTTCACCGTGCCGCTGAACTCAACCCACCCGTCCTCGTCCGGCGACGCATCGGCAAACTTCCCCGAACTGCACATACACAATCCCGGGCTCCACAGTTGGAACGAAAAGGCGGGGTAACCCACCAGCCAATCGTTGGGCCGATTCTCGCACTTGATGCGCACACGGACCGTGATCCCGGCGTCCGCGAAAGTCTCGCCCGTGCCGTTCGGTTCCACGGTGACGTAGTCATAGGGTTCACCCGTGCGGTAACGACCGGTGTACGTGCGCTCGAAACGAATGTCCGACTCGTAGGTGATCTCACCCTCACAACCGCAGACGTTGCGAGGTGGCGCTTCGGACGAGCACACGTCGGACGAGAGCACGGTCACGACGGTGATCGCGAGAAGGAATCGAACTGTGTTGCAAGGTCGAAGCATGAGCAACCTCCCTGTGGACCAGGGGCGTGCTGAACTTGATCGAGCGTTCAGGGGAGGACGGAACAAGACGGTCATTATAGGTGCGTGCGTCGGTCGACGCAAGTCGGCCCCAACACGAGAAACTCGAGCGTGCCCGGACATGCGAAGAGCCCGGTGCGTGCGCTCCGGGCTCTTCAACTCGACTCACGATTCAAAAGCACGCGCCAAGACGCGCCAACCTTCGATGACCTCGCGCCCCGCCTACTTCATGCCGATCGCAGGACCCTGCATGCGGTACGCGATCACCGAGACGGGCTCGACGTCTTCTGCGACATCGGCCTCGGTGCCTCCGCCCAGGCTGGCCATCGCCGCGCTGAAAAGATCCGTGACGCGATACATGCGATCGCCCTGGAAGAACAGGCCGTCCTCGACGGGATCGCCTTCGGTCACCAGCTTGATCTGCTGGACGTAGCGTCCCTTGTCGTCGTAGACGTCGATGTGCGCCAGTGCGCCAGGCTCGCGGTTCCACGACCCCGCCGCCGACATGATCCACAGGCTGCCGTCCTCGCGGTACCAGATGCCCTGGATGGCCGGGTGCGTCGCGCTGACCTCGAACGTCGAGCCGCGATTCCAGCGCGTAATCGACTCGAAGAACTTCTGAAAGCGTTCCTTCGTCTCGGCGTCCCGCGGCACGGGCGCGAAGTCGGGACGTTCGATGACGTGACTGAGGCTGCCGTCCGGGTTCCACACGTGGATGCGGTAGTCGTCGAACGTCAGCGCTGCAGCGACGCGTCCATCGTTCGACATCGCCCAACGGCGCGCGAAGTCGCTGAACGCGTTCTCAGTGAACTTCATGCCGCCGAAGACGGTCTCGCGCGATTCCTCGTGGAAGCTCGCAAGCTCTTTGCCCTGGCCGTCGAAAGCCTTCAGATACGTCGTTTGAACCTGCTTGCGCGACTGCTGGCCGCTGCCGTCGGCGCTGCGCGACTGTGCGTACGCCAGGACGACGCGCTCCCCGTTCGAGCGGCCGACGTGGATGAGCTGGAAACCGCCGCCCGCGTTCTCCGGGATCTTGTAGTTGCCGGCAGGATCACCTTCGGTGCTGATCTGCACGATCTTGCCCGGGAAGATCTGGACGACGCTCAGCAGATTGCCGGGGCCCAGGAACATGTCCGAACCGTTGCGAAACTCGCCGGGTCCTTCGCCTTCGCGGCCCACCGTGCGCAGCCATTCACCCTCGGGCGAGAACACCTGGATCTCCGACAGCTGGCCGTCGAGCAAATAGACGTTGCCTGCGTCGTCCTCGACCAGCTGGCTGACGACACCGAAGAGCACCTCGTCGTCGTCGCCCCCGCGACTCCACAGCTCCTCGAGCTCCAACGTGGCCTTGTCCATCGGCGTCTCGGGGTTCGTGACATGCTTCACGCCCTCACGCACCGTCTCCGATCCCTTCCACTGGGCCCCCACCGGTGCGACGAGCGTCATGATCAGCAGGCACATCCATCCAAAGCTTTTTCGTTTCATGGGCTTGGTTTCCTCCAGGATCCCTTCGATGTGAGTCGAGCGTATGTAATACGAATCCACTGCGATGCTTGGTTTCACGAGTCTTGCCGCCTGGAGGACCCGGACCTCCGTTTCCCCGATCCCACGGCGGCGTTGCCGTCGTCCGCGCGCGCCTGGCGCAGCAGGTCGCGCAGTCCGCGCACGTGGGCCTCGAGCGCCTCGCGGCCCTGGCGCGTCAGACGATACCAGCTCGCGGGGCGCCGCTGCTGGAACTCCTTGCGAACCTCGACGTAGGCGGCCTCCTCGAGCCGACGCAAATGTGCCCCGAGATTGCCGTCGGTGCCCCCGAGCAGCTCTTTGAGACGGCTGAACGTGAGCTCGTCGGCGCGGATTCTCTCACCCTCCGGGCCCTCGCTGCGCTCGAGCACCGCGCGCGCCGCAGCGGCATCGCGATACGCGAAGGCCGTCATCACGTCGAAGAAGGGACTGCCGTAGATCTCCTCCCGCA
>JBFJHN010000057.1:0-8389 GCA_041613275.1 Candidatus Krumholzibacteriia bacterium
CGGGCCTCCTCGAGCGCCTTGTTGATCTCCTCGCGCAGCCGCTGGAGTCGCTGCCAGCGGCCCCCGAGGTCGGGGTCGGTGACCGGCCGTGCTTGCGGAAAGCACGTCGCGTGCACCGAGGCGTCGCCCCAGCGTTCGCGGCCGTGCAGGCAATCGGTGGCCAGGTCGAGGCGTAGATTGCGGAAGGGCCTGCCGTAGCGCAGCTCGGAGACGACGTCGAGCTTCAGCCACGAATCGTTCTGCGCGTCGTAGGTGACGAAGAACCGGTGAGGCTCGTGACCCCATGCGGGCCACGGCTCGAAGCCGCTCCGGCGCACCGTGTGCACGAAGATCTCGAGGTCCTCGGGCGCGACCAGCAGATCGACTTCTTGAAACGAATGCAGCGACGTCAGCTCGTCGGCGCCGCGCAGCACGCAGTGCCCGACGCCGGCGCGATCGAGCTCGCGAAAGACGTCGGCCAGCAGCGGGTTCGCCACCAGGTTCGTGACGTCCGGCACGTCAATACGACAGACGGCGCTGGATTGGGCTTCAGGCACGTTTCAATCTCCGTTGCGTGCTTGCTCCTTGGCGGAGCGTGCGCGGGGCGCGGACTCAGGACGCCTTGCGTGTGATCTCGGCGTCGTCTTGAGCCGAGATGCGTTGCATCAGCTCGTGGCTGACCTGGGCGCGAGCCTCGTTCTGCAGAGAGCGCAGCTGGTACACCATGAACAGGAAGAAGCCCATGGCCAGGACGAGCTCGAGCACCTCGTTGTACTCCGAAACCACGAAGTAGAAATCACGCGGCGCGTCGAAGAAGTTGCGGTACACGCGCCACACGAACAGCATGACGAAGTACGGGATCAGCGAGTAGTGCGGCACGACGCGGCTCAGGAAGTCGCGGTAACGACGCAGAGCCCCCAGCTTCCACACCGCAAGCGGAAGCAGCGTGCCATAGGCGCCGACGAGCAGCTGCAGCCACTTGAAGGTGCTGCCCACCCCGTAGATGTTGTGCAGGTTGGTTTCTTCCTGCTTGTTGATCTGGCGCATGCTCTCGGGCGTTTCCCATCCCCAGATGCGCTGACCCCAGCTGAGCTCCTCGCCCAGCATGAACACCAGACCGGCGGCAACGACGACGTACAGCATGGCCACGCCGCGGCGGCCGCTGCGCCACAGAGCGTTGACCACGAAGAGGCAGAACATCAGCGCAAGGGCGTAGAACACCACCTGCATCGTTTCCGCGAAGCCGTCTTCGCCGGTGAACCACTTGTAGAGGTCCTTGCCGCCGAACGCCGTGGCCGCGCCGCAGAGCGCGATCAGGAAGGGAGCCACCCAGATCTCCACGACGCCGCGCGCCGGCATGTTCCAGGCCTCCGCGGCGTTGTCCAGCAGGCGTCGGACCGGATTCGTGCGGGGCGGCACCGACCGAGGATTCATCACGCGACCTCCTTGAGTCTCGTGGGGCGGCGCCGGGATTCGAAGTTCGGTTCCAGCCCGGCCGCAATCAGGCACATCCGTTCGAGTCGAGCGGCGCTGCGGCGCCAGCTGAAGTGCTTCTCCACGAAGCGCCGGCCTTCCAACGCCAAGAGCTCGCGTTCCGCGGCGTCGCGCAACAAGCGCACGGTGGTTTCGGCGAACTCCACCGGGTTGCGCGCGCTTCGAAGCGGCGCGGGAGCTTCGTCCATACGCAGGCCGTCGGCGACGACCGGTGTCGCCACGACGGGAACACGCATGGCCAGTGCTTCGAGCACCTTGTTCTGCATGCCGGAGGCGTAGCGCACGGGAGCCACGCACACGGCAGCGCGTTCGTACCAGGGTCGCATGTCGTCGACGAAGCCGGTGACCTGGACGCCGGGGAGCGCCAGCGCGAGCGCCTTGAGGTGTTCCGAGGGGTTGCGTCCGACGATGAGCACCTCGAGATCCGGAATGGCGCGGCGCAGGAACGGCAGAATCTCGTGCAGCAGGTACCGCGCAGCGTCCTCGTTCGGCGCGTAGTCCATGACGCCGGTGAAGATGATGGTCTTGTCCGACGGCGTGGCTCGATCGTTTCGGCGCCAGTACGTGTGGTCGACGCCGTTGGGCACGACCTCGGCTGCGCGACCCTCGGGCAGCACGGCATCGCGATCGCGCGGCGAGATGAACGCCAGATGCGGCGACTTCTGCACCAGCTTCTCCTCGAGGCGGCGCACCTGTCGGTGCCGGGCCCAGAGCAGCGGCCGGTACCATTCAGGCGCATACTGCATCTTGGTGCGGATGCGCATGGATGTGGCGTCACAGAAGTCGACGACGATCGGCAGGTGCAGGTCCTCGATGACCGGAAAGAGGTGCTTGCCGTGGAAGAAGACGACGTCGAAGGGCTCGGAGCGCAGCAGCACGTGTGCGGCACGTTTCATGTCGCCCACGGCGCGTTGGACCTCGAGCTCGCGGTGCACGCGAGGCCCGAGCAGCTTGGTCAGGGAGCGACCGCTGCCCGCCTTCGCGGCGGCGTGCGTTCCGAACGTCATCACGTCCTCCACCAGAGAGCCGATTTCGAGCCTGGCCTCCGAGGTGACGGGCTCGCGTGTCAGCGACATCAGCGTGATGTCATGCCGGCGCGACAGCTCGCGCACGAAATGGTAGTGACGCGAGGGTCCCCGCATCGTCGGGTGCTGGAAAGACGGTGTAATGTGCAGGATTCTCACCGGCGGCCTCCCGTGGTCGACGCGCTGGCGCTGCCCGGTTCATCCGAACGTCCCAGGAAGTTGCGGTTGCGGATCTCCTCGAGTTTCTGGTCGGCGCCCACACGGCCACCGCGCAGGTCGAGGACGACGTTGTCGTAGACGTTCAGGTTCTCGTTGCGGCTGAGGTCGATGCCTTCGTCGCCGCAGTCTACGAAGCGGTTGCGCGTGATCTCGCCGCTTCCGCCATCGAGGTCGAGACCGTCCTTGAAGGTGTCGCGGAACTCGTTGCCGTGGATCGAGACTCGACCTGCACGCACGTACATCGCGTCTTTGCCATAGAGTTTCTCGAACCGGCTGCTGCGGATTTCGACGCCGGTGCCGATGATCGACAGGCACCCGGGGAGGTCCACTCCGTTGACGCGCGCCTGGCGGCCGTGGTCGAAGACGACGTGCTCGAAGTAGGACGCCCGCTGGCTGGAATCCCCGATGACGCCCACGACGCCCCACTTGAACAGCGGATGTCGTGCGGTGAAGCGAATGGGCTCGGCTTCCGTTCCGCGCGCTGTGATCGGCCCGTAGGCGATCATCGAGCAGCCGCGTCCGAAGCGCAGCACGGTGCCGGGCTCGATCGTGAGCTCGACGCCACGCGGAATGACGACGGTGCGATCGATCGTCACATCGCCACGGAGCGCTACGCGCGTCTCGCCCGCTTTGCGAAACATCGGGTTGTGGTGCACGAACTCGCTTGCGCTCAGCCCGACGCGGTCCATGTAGTCTTCGGAGAGCGTGATGTTGTAGCCGGTCAGCTGGTACCACATCCAGCCGGCGCGATCGACCCAGAAGGCGGTGCCGAACAGCAAAGCGGACACCGAGACCCACGCCATCACCAACCCGAACATCTGCGTCAGCGCGACGCCCGTCATGCGTCGACGCATGACCCAGAACACGGCCGTGCACGCGGCCAGGACACCGGCTGCGACGACCAGCAGCGGCTTCGGGACGCCGAGCAGCAGGCGCAGGCCGGCGAGGATCGCGAGCACCAGCACGCACACGATCCCCACGTGGACGAGCCCGACCGAGGGCTCGGAGCGGGAGTGCGAGTTCATGGGCGCTGCGCGAGAATCCATTGCACGGCCTCCAGAAGGTTGTCCGCCACGTGATCGGCCAGCGGCGTCGTGGGTTGCTCGGATCGAGCGTGCAGCGCTGTGCGTAGCTGCGTTTCTTCAGCGCTCCCGTAACCGGTGCGCACGAGCACGGTGCGGCAGCCGGCGGCGCGCCCGGCTTCGAGGTCGCTGCGCTTGTCGCCCACCATGAAGGCGCAACCGAGATCCAGATTCAGGTCGCGCGCCGCGCGCTCGAGCGTTCCCGTGCGCGGCTTGCGACACCCGCACTCGATGCGGTAGGCGCCCACCCCTTCGGTAGGATGATGCGGACAGGCGTAGATCGCATCGACGTACGCCCCGTGCGCTTCGAGCTGCGCGCGCATGGCGGCGTGGATGCCGTCGAGTCCGCTCTCGGTGAGCAGGCCGCGAGCGACCGTGGACTGATTGGTGACCACGACCACGCGCACACCGGCTTCGTTCAGGTGGCGAATGGCACGGGCCGCGCCGTCGAGCAGCTCCATGTGCTCCGAGCGATGCAGGTGATGCACCTCGCGGTTGATCGTTCCGTCGCGATCGAGAAACACCGTACATGCGTCCGGCGCCGCCGCGCTCCCGCCGGGCCGCGCCGCGTGTACGTCGGAACCGGAGGCGCGCCGGACATGCGGCGCGCACCAGGCGAGCAGCTCAGGCCGCTTTGCCGTCGACTTGTGATTCATCGCTGTCGAAGAGCTCCCTCTCGACCAGCTCGCACAGCGCATGCGACACCGCGATGTGCGTTTCCTGGATGTGCGAAGTGATACGCGACGGCGCGCAGAAGCACACGTCGACCATGTCGCGCAGCTTGCCGCCCGTTTCGCCGGTGAGCGCCAGCGTGGCCATGCCGCGCTCGCGGGCCGCGCGCACACCTTCGAGCACGTTGCCCGAGTTGCCGCTGGTGCTGATGCCCACGGCAACGTCCCCCGGTTGCCCGAAGGCCTCGATCTGGCGCGCGAAGACGATGTCGTAGCTGTAGTCGTTGGCCAGCGCCGTCAGAATGGAGGTGTCGGTGGAAAGCGCCATCGCCGGCAGCGCGGCACGTTCGCGCATGAAGCGCCCGACCAGCTCGGCGGCGATGTGTTGGGAATCCGCGGCGCTGCCGCCGTTGCCGAAGAAGAAGACGCGGTTGCCCTTGCGCAGCGCGTCAATGAGAACTTGCGCCATGTGTGCCAGCACCGGCACGTGCCCGTCGAGAACGCGCTGCTTGGTGGCGATGCTTTCCTCCAGCTGCGACGCGATCCGCGACACCAGGGCATTTGGATTGTGAGCGTTGATCACGCGGCAACCTCCCAGGTTTGCAGTCCATGGTCGACGAAGTGGAAGTCGACGGCTTGTGCGCCGAGACGTTCCATCTCTTCGGCCACGATGTGTTTCTTCCCGAACTCGCAGAACAGCAGCAGATAGCCGCCGCCGCCGGCACCGAGGATCTTGCCGCCCATGGCGCCCTTCTCTCGCGCCTTGGCGTACAGCGTGTCGATCTCGGAGTTGGTGATGTTCTGCGCCATCTTCTGCTTGTGGAGCCAGGCCTCGTGCAGCAGGTGGCCGAACTCCGCCAGGCGCGCCTGCAGCAGCGCGTTCTTCATCTCGATGGCCAGCGACTTGATCTCGGCCATGGCGTCGATGACGGTTTCTTCCTTCTTCTCGTAGGAATCCACCTGGCTCTTGATGATGTTCGACGACAGGCGCGTGCGGCCCGTGTAGACGAGCAGCAGTCGGTACTCGAGCTCGTTCACCGTCGCCTGCTGAATGCGCAACGGGTTGACGATGACCGCGTTGCGGGTGAACTCGATGAAGTTGAAGCCGCCGAAGACGGCCGCGTACTGATCCTGCATGCCGCCGGCGATCTTGAGATCTCCGCGCTCGATCTGATAGGCGATTTGCGCCATCTCGTAGTCGGTCAGCGGCAGGCGGTGGTAGTGCTTGAGGAGCCCGATGAGCGCCACCACCATGGTCGACGACGAGCCCAGGCCCGAACCGGGTGGCGCGTCGCTGTGGATGAAGAAGTCCAGTCCCTGCTTGCTGTAGCCGTTCAGGTTGTTGACGACCGCCTTCACCAGATCCAGCTCACCGTCGTACGCCAGATTGAAGTCGAGGTTGTACTTGGCGACGATGTCGTAGTCGAGCGATTCGACACGAATCGCCTGATCGTCGCGCACACGAAGCGAGCCGTAGGCACACTTGTCGATGGTCGCGCTGAGAACACAGCCACCGTATTCGTCCATGTACGGCTTGATGTCCGTGCCCCCACCCGCGAAGCTGATGCGCAAGGGGGCTTTACTGCGAATGACCATTACCGTTTCCCTCGATGTATTTCCGAAAGCGGGCGTGGCCTTCGGGTGTTCCGATGTCCACGAAGAAACCGTCCACTGGGTGTCCGAGCAGCGTGTCGCCGCGCGCAAGCGCGCTCGGCAGCACGTCTCTCTCGAGCGAAAACGCCTGTTCCGCGGGCCCCGCGTTCAGGACGGAGGGCTCCAAGGCGTACACGCCGGCGCTGATCCACGGGGCCGTCGCGGCGCACTTCTCGCGGTAGCCCACGATGCGTCGGTCGGAGTCCATTTCGACCGAGCCGTAGGCGCGGGCGTCGTCGACGCGGGTCAGCGCCAGCGTGCCCGTCACGCGTGGATCACGTTTCCGGCGTGACACGTGCGCGTCGGCGAAGGCGCGCACGTCCAGATCCAGGTACGAGTCGCCGTTCAACAGCAGGAACGAATCCCGCAGCAGCGCTCGTGCGTTGCGCAGCGCTCCTCCCGTGCCGAGAGGTTGCGTTTCGCGCGAGTACACGATGCGTACTCCCCAAGCTCGTCCGTCCTCGAAGTGGCTTTCGACGTGCTCCCGCAGGTAGCCCACGCACAACACGACTTCCGTGATTCCATGTCGGGACAACGCTTCGATCTGGTACTCGAGGAAGGGCTTGTCGTCGAACGGCGCCATGGACTTCGGGCGATCGCTCAAGATGGATCTCAGGCGCGTGCCCGCGCCGCCCGCCAGAATGACAGCCTGCATGGATCGATGATTGCCTTGTTGGACCGACGGTCGTGATTGGGGCGCGTATTGGGAGAACTCGTGTCCTCAACAATTATCCATTCTTGATGTGTCGAAGGTCAACGTTCGTGGTGGAACGATGCGACACTTCGGGAAACATGGGCACGCAACGCATGACGAAATGTCCGTCGAGCCGTTTTTTCTGCGCGACTTCGCCCACGGGAAGAAGCGTCAGGCGGCTTTGCGCGCCTGCAGGACCTTGTCCCACAGGCGCGGGACCAGGCGCGGAAGCTCCAGCAGGCCCGGGACGGGGTCGTCCCAGGTCAGCATGTCGTGTTTACGCTGCGGGTTGAAGATGCCGAGCAGCGCGCTCAGCGCCCGCATGCGCGACGGCATGGGATGGAAGCGGTAGCGGCGCTTCTGCGCCATCACGGACGCGATCCACAGCAGATCGCGCTGCAGATCGCGGCAGCGCACGCCGCAGGCGTACTCGCCGAACAGCTTTGGTACGATCGAGCTCTCGCCGCGCAGGTACAGCTGCGCGAGCAGCGCCGGGAAGTCCATGCCGGCCGCGACCGCAAGCGGCAGCGATCCCCAAACGCGCCCGTTGATCTCCATGAGCTCGACGTTCTCGCCCACCTTGAACTCGACCATCGCCAGGCCGGTCCAATTCAAGGCGCCGAGGATGCGCACGGCGTACTCGTACAGCTCCGGGTCCAGCGGCACGCTCTCGCGATAGGCGCTCGCGCCACCGCTCAACGGGATCTCGCGTCGCCGGCGATGCGCGAAGGCGGCGAGCGGCCGCCCTTCGGACATGAGCAGCTCGACGCCGACGCCCGTGCCGTGGCAGTAGCGCTGCACGAGCAGGTTGCAGTGCGTGAAGCGCTGGAGCTTGCGGTCGAGATCCTCGTGCGATTCGGCGTAGGTCACCTCGAACGACTCGATGCCCTGCTCGCCGTTCATCACGTGCGAAGCGGCCGGCTTGAGCACCAGCGGCCAGCCCCACTCGTCGGCGGCGCGGTGGGCCTCGGCGGCCGATTCCACGACGCGTGTGGGCGAGACCGGGATGCCCAGGCTGGCCGCGAGCGCCAGCGTGAGGTCCTTGTCGGTGGTGACGCGCAACGCCTCGTCCTCGGGGATGGCGAGCTGAGTCCTGCCGGCGAAGCGCTCGCGCGCTGCGGCCAGGGGTTGCAGCGCCGGATCCGTCACCGGAATGACCAGGTCGACGACCTCCTCGTCCACGATGCGCTCGATGGCGTCGCGGAAGGCGCCCGGGTCCTCGCGCGGGTCCGGATAGACGAACGCGCGCGCCACGTAGCGCGAGCGGAAGCCCAGGCTTCCCGCATGCGTGTCCGCCGCCAGCACGCGATAGCCGGCGCGACCGAGCGCGCGCACGATCGCAAGCGCGCTGCCGCGTCCGGCATCGGTCACGAGGACGGTGTCGCTCGCGTCGTGCGCGGGTTGTGCGTTGTCGTGGCTGCGGGACATGAAGCTTTCTCACTTTCGCCGATGGGGGCGCGTCCGTCGCGATCGGTCTCTAGTTCAAGACGTGGCTGCTTCGGTTCTGGTGGAAGCGCACGATCGCCCGCCGCACGTCCTCGACCACCGCCGGCAGCTCGCGGTTGGCGTTCA
>JBFJHN010000058.1:0-8351 GCA_041613275.1 Candidatus Krumholzibacteriia bacterium
CACGGCGCCCAGATCGACGCGACGACGCGCACGCCGATGGCGGCGATCCCATTGCCGAGCGCGCCCGCAATCGCCGGGACGGCGAGTGCGGCGCAGAAGCCTGCCGCCGCGAACCACCGCGCAGAAGACAGAAACGCCAGATGGTGAACACCCCAGAGCCGAGCGTCGGGAGACCACCCAGCGCCGAGAAACAAAGCAGCAGAGAGCGCGTATGCGCCGAGCGCGTAGACGGACGCACGACGTTGCGCCCCCGGCGCCTGCGAATCCTGCGCATGCTGCTGCGACGTCAACGTGCCGTCCTCGCGTGCACGGCTACGCGTCCGGAGGCTGCGCGATGCCGCATCGCCGGTCGGTCTACGAGTGGATGGCTTTGCCGAAAACGGCCTCGGCCGCTTCCTTGACGCCCTCGGACACGGTGGGGTGGGCGTGCACGGTGTGCACGAACTCGTCGACCGTCGATTCGTTGGTCATGGCGATGCACGCTTCAGCGATCATGTCGGTGGCACGCGGACCCACGATGTGCACGCCGAGCAGCTCGCGGTACTTCGCGTCGGCAACGATCTTGACGATGCCGTGCCGTTCGCCCACGATCATCACCTTGCCCAGAACGGACAGTCGGAACGAGCCGGTTCGCACGTCGTAGCCGCGCTCGCGCGCCTTCTCCTCGGTCAGGCCCACGCTGCCGACCTCGGGATCGCAGTAAGTGCAGTTGGGCGTGTGCTCGTAGCGCAACGGCTTGGGCTCTTCTCCGGCGGCGTGCTCGACGGCGACGATCCCTTCGCTCGACGCCGTGTGCGCGTAGCCGGGCGTCGGCACCAGGTCGCCGATCGCGTAGACGTTCGGAACGTTGGTGCGCATGTACTCGTCGACGAGGACGAAGCCGCGCTCCATGCGGATGCCGGCCTCCTCGAATCCCAAACCTTCGCTCACCGGCGCGCGCCCCACGGAAACCAGGAGCTTCTCGGCATCCCAGGTGTGCGTCTTGCCCTTGTCGTCGCGCGCGGTGACGCGCACGCCGTCACCGGAGTTCTCGACGCCTTCGAAGCGCGTCGACGCGTGAATCTTCATCTGCTTGCGAAGCGCGCGCTCGACTTCTTTCGAAACGTCGGCGTCTTCGAGCGGCAAAATGCGATCCTCGAGCTCGATGAGCGTGACCTCGGATCCAAAGCGCGCGTAGGCCGAGGCGAACTCCACCCCCACGGCGCCTGCTCCGAGGATGACCATCGACTTGGGAACTTGCTCGAGCTGCAGCACGTGATCACTGTTGATGACGCGTTCGCCGTCGACCTCCAACCCGGGCAGCGTGCGCGGCACCGAACCCGTGGCGAGAACGATCTTCTTGGCCTGAAGCGTCTGCGTGCCATCGTCGCCATGCACCTCGACCCGGTCGCGACCGGCGAGCTTCCCGCGACCCGTGTAGGTATCGATCTTGTTCTTCTTCATGAGGTGCTGCACGCCCTTGGCGAGCGTCTGCACGATCGAGTTCTTGCGCTCCTGCACCTTGGAGAAGTCGAGTCGCACCTTGTTGTCGGCGACGATGCCGTGCTCGAGCGCTTTCAGCGTCTGCTCGAACACCGCGGCATCGTGGAGGAGCGACTTGGCGGGGATGCAACCGCGATGAAGACAGGTACCTCCCAGGAAGGAATCTTTCTCCACCAAGGCCGTGCGCAGGCCGAGCTGGCCGGCGCGGATGGCAGCCACGTAGCCTCCCGGGCCGCTGCCGATGATGACCATGTCGTAGGCGTTCGAGCTCGCCACTTCCAACTCCTTGAATGAGACCTCGTCGAGGCGCGAGGCGTAAGAATCCTTGCCGAACTGGCACCACCGCTCGGTGTTCACCCACTCGCCTGCCAAGCGGGGCGAAACTATCAGAGGACGCGACGGCCGGTCAACGCGCCGACCCCTCTGACGATTGCTGTTGCGCTGCGCATGCTCCCCGCACGATTCTTGACCGAGGAGGCTCACGATGGCCCCACAACCCCAGAGCGAATCCGGCCGCACGCTGCCCAAAGTGCTCTTCTTGTGCACGGGAAACTCGTGCCGTAGCCAGATGGCCGAGGGCTGGGCGCGGGTGCTCCTGCACGATCGGGTGCAAGCCTACTCCGCCGGCGTCCAAGCCCACGGATTGAACGCTCGTGCCGTTCTGGTCATGGGCGAAGCCGGCGTCGATATCAAGAATCACACGTCTCAGCGCGTCGACGAGTTCCGCGATCTCCATCCCGATCTCGTGGTCACGGTGTGCGATCACGCCGCCGAAATGTGCCCCACGTTTCCCGGTGCGCGCAGGATGATGCATCACGCGTTCAAAGATCCCGCACGCGCCAAAGGCAGCGAAGAGCAGATCCTGCGCGAGTTTCGCCGCGTGCGTGATGAGATTCGCGAGTTCGTGCTGACGATCCCCGAGATCCTCGCCAAGACCACCGCGTAAGAACCTTCGACGGGCAAAGTGTTGGCTCACGGCCGATCCGGTGCTAGGGTGCCGGACAGGTCGATCTGCCATCGTCGAACGGGGAGGCCCTCATGCGCACCGCACTGCGCGCGCGGCCCGTCGTCTTGCTGCTCGTCAGCATGCTCGTGGCCGCCGGCTGTACCGATTCCAACCTGGTGGGTCCGCAAGCCCCCACCACCAAGTCTTCCAGCACCGACAACTCTCGACTGACCGCACCGCCGCCGGGCTACTACGACACCGTCGACACGAGCTCGCCAGGCGCATTGCGTGCGACACTGCACGACGTCATCGATGATCACACGCGTTTCCCGTACACATCGTCTTCCACGGACACCTGGGACATCCTCGAACAAGCCGACCAGGATCCGAACGACGCCGGAAACATCCTCGACGTCTATCGCAACGCCTCGTACGCCAAGCAGGGAGGCGGCAACAGCTTCTACAACCGCGAGCACACCTGGCCGAACTCGTACGGATACCCCAACGACAACAGCAGCAACTACCCGTTCACGGATTGTCACGCCTTGTTCCTGTGCGACAGTGGCTACAACTCGTCGCGCAGCAACAAGCCGTACCGGACCTGCGATGCCACGTGCAACGAGCGCACGACCGAGTTCAACAACGGTACCGGTGGTGGAAGCGGCACCTACCCCGGCAACTCCAACTGGACGTCGGGATCGTTCACGGCCGGCACGTGGGAAACCTGGGTGGGCCGCCGCGGCGACGTGGCGCGCGCCCTCCTTTATATGGACGTGCGCTACGAGGGCGGCACGCACGGGGTCACCAGCGTGTCCGAGCCGGATCTCATCCTCACCGACGACGAGGGACTCATCGCTTCGTCGAACACAGGCAGTAACGAGTCGGTGGCCTACATGGGCATGCTGGCCGTTCTTCTGCAGTGGCACGCCGAGGACCCGGTGGACGCGCTCGAGCAGTCGCGCAACGACGTCATCTTCAACCACCAGGGCAACCGCAACCCGTTCATCGACCATCCGGAGTGGGTGGACTGCATCTTCTCCGGAAACTGCGGCGGTGGCGACCCGCCGCCGGCACCTCCCACGAACCTCGTGGCCACGGGCGGGGACGGCCAAGTGACGCTGGATTGGGACGACAACGGCGAGCCCGACCTGGACGGCTACAACATCTATCGCGCCACCAGCTCCGGCGGACCCTACACGCAGCTGAACGGTTCCGTGCTCTCGACGAGCAACTACACCGACACGAGCGTGACCAATGGTACGACGTACTATTACGTGGCCACCGCGGTGGACGTCGCCGCGAACGAGAGCGGCAACAGCAACGAGGCGTCGGCGACGCCGCAGGGCGGCGGCGGCACGACGACCGTGTGGATCAACGAGTTCCATTACGACAACAAGAAAGCTGACGTGGGCGAGTTCGTCGAGGTGGCCGGCACCGCAGGCACGAACCTCTCCGGCTGGCAGCTTCTCGGCTACAACGGAGCTACGGGCGGCGTGTACGACACGATCAACCTGAGCGGCAGCCTCCCCGACCAGCAGAGCGGCTTCGGCACGCTGTCGTTCGCCTTCGTCGGCCTGCAGAACGGCGCTCCGGACGGCATCGCGCTCGTCGACGACGGCGGCGCCGTGGTCGAGTTCCTGAGCTACGAGGGCAGCTTCACGGCCACATCGGGAGCCGCGGCTGGGATGACGTCGACCGACGTCGGCGTCGTCGAAAGCGGCGGCACGAAGGCGGGTGACTCGCTGCAACGCACCGGCAACGGTACGCAGGCCGCGGACTTCACCTGGCAGGGCCCGTTGGCCGACTCGCCTGGTTCTCCCAACAGCGGACAATCGTTCGGCGGAGGTGGTGACACCACACCGCCTGCGGCACCCGCGAACCTGGTCGCGACGGCAGGCGACGCCCAGGTCGACCTGAACTGGGATGACAACGGCGAGCCGGACCTCGACGGCTACAACGTGTATCGCGCCACGACCTCCGGTGGACCGTACACGCAGGTCAATGGCGCGATCCTCGGCGCGAGCGCGTACACCGACACCGGGTTGAGCAACGGCACGACGTACTACTACGTCGTCACCGCCGTCGACGTGAGCGGCAACGAGAGCGCTGACAGCAACGAAGCCTCGGCGACGCCCACGGGTGGAACCGGCGGCGACATGCACGTGGCCTCGATCGTCGTGAGCGCCGTGCAGGCGACCGGCAGGCACGACAACGCTCGCGCCGTGGTGACGATCGTCGACGCGTTGGGCAACCCCGTTGCCGGCGCGCAGGTCACGGGCACGTTCACAGGCGACATCCAGGAGACGATCTCCGGCACGACGGATGTCAACGGCGTCGTCGAGCTCACGAGCTCAAACAAGGCGCGCCGGCCAATCACGTTCACGTTCTGCGTCGACAACGTGACGAAGCCGGCGTGGAGCTACGACAGCAACGCCAACGCCGAAACCTGTGACACGTTCGGACCGACGTGATGCGGGTCTGAGGCGTCGTTTTCCAGGCGTTTCGGATGCCGAGAGTCGGCAAACTCCAGGGCGGCCGCTGAGCACGTTTCACGTGCGCAAGTGGTCGCCCTGCTTGCATTTGCGGCCGGTCGACGCACCCGCTCGCTTGCGTGGATCCCGCACCAACCCCTAATCTGATTGCCGCGCTTTAGATTCCCAGGTGTCAGCCGGCGTCCGCTGCACCCCAACGGCTCCGCTGCGCCACAACAGGCTCGGCCGCCGACAACCTGAATGGAGGCAATGTGGCCCATCTCGTCGTGACGCTGCACAGTCAACAGGCGATGGACGAGCGGGGAAGGTTCAGCTGTCACCAGTGGGCCGAGATCCCCGACGAGCTGTCGGTCGTGTACATGACCGGCGGTCTCAAGCGTGTGCGCGGCATGCTCGAGACGTACTGTGGCTACGCGTTCACGCCCGAGGCCACGAGGTGGGTGCGCGCCGTGTGGCGGCGCGGCGAACCCTGGTTCCGGCTGCGCTACCTGCGGGTGCCGCTGCTGCACCTCGGGCGCTTGCGCCAGTCGGGCACGATCGATGTCTATCGTGGCCAGTTCGACGTGCTGGGCGGCGACATGGTGGCGCGCGAAGCCATCGAGTCGCCCATTCCATGGCCCCAGGATCTGCCTTGGGTTGCGCCGTCGGACGGCGAGTTCGACATCAAGGCCGAGCTGGAGCGGCCCCCGTACCTGGGCATCTTCGAGGGGCGTGTGTATCGGCGGCCGACGGGTTGCAGCGTGCACTTGTTCCTGCGCGACTTCCCGCCGCTGCGTCAAGGCATCAAGGCGAAGCTGTGGTCGCACCCGTGGATTCCGCTCACGCGCGTGCCGAATCTGAATTTCCTGCAAGGCGACGTGCGCTCGGTGGCACGGCAGGAGGGCCACACCGTGCTGTTCGAGATGCGCGAACACGAGGGCGTTCCGGAGCCGTTGGCGCCCATCCGGCCTGTCGAGCCCGTGAGCACGTGACGGGCGCCGGCGGAACTTGCTTCGGTCCGGGACACCGCGCGAGGAGTCGATGACCTCTCTCGACGCGTTCTTCCAACCCAAGTCCGTGGCCGTCATCGGGGCCTCGTCGCGTCGCGGTTCCCTGGGGCGCGAGATCCTGCATAACATCATCGAGTACGAGTTCAACGGGAAGCTCTTCCCGGTGAACCCGCGCGCCGAGTTCATCCACTCGATCAAGTGCTACCCGACGGTTCTCGAGATCCCCGACGAGGTGGAGCTGGCCGTCGTCGTGGTGCCGGCGCTCGCCGTCCCCCAGGTCGTGCGCGAGTGCGGCGAGAAAGGCGTCAAGGGCATCGTCGTCATCAGCGCCGGCTTCAAGGAAACGGGCGAAGAAGGTGCCGAGCGCGAGCGCGAGCTCTTGCGCATGGTGCGCGACTACGGCATGCGCCTCATTGGTCCCAACTGCATGGGGATCTTCGCCACGCACCCCAAGGTGCGGTTGAACGCAACGTTTGCGCCCACGCAGCCCATCGAAGGCGACGTCGCCTTCATGTCGCAGAGCGGTGCGATGGGCGTGGCCATCCTGCACGCGATCACGCGTATGAACGTGGGCTTTTCCTTCTTCGCGAGCGTCGGCAACAAGGCCGACGTGTCGGGCAACGATCTGCTCACCTACTGGGAAGGCGACGAGCGCACGCGCGTCATCGCGCTGTACCTCGAATCGTTCGGCAACCCGCGGCGTTTCACGCGTCTTGCGAAACGCATCTCGCGTCACAAGCCCATCATCGCGGTCAAGTCGGGACGCACGCCGGAAGGTGCTCGTGCGGCGACGTCGCACACGGGCGCGCTGTCGGGCGGCGAGCTGGCCGTCGACGCGTTGTTGAGCCAAGTGGGCGTCATCCGCGCCGACTCGATCGGCGACATGTTGGATCTCGTCGCCGCCTTCAGCCGCTGTCCGCCGCCGCGCGGCAACCGCGTGGCCGTGCTCACGAACGCGGGCGGCCCCGCGATCATGGCGACCGACGCCTTGCTGGCCGGCGGCATGCGCATGGCGGAACTCGCGGACGAAACAGTCAAGGATCTGAGCAGCTTCCTGCCGAGCGAGGCGAGCCTGTCGAACCCCGTCGACATGATCGCGAGCGCAGCGGCCGACGACTACCGCCGCGCGCTGGACGTCCTGCTCGACGATCCCGGCGTCGACCTGGCCGTCGTCGTGTCGGTGCCCCCGCACATGCTGGTGCCGGACGACGTCGCCACCGCCATCACCGAGGTCAGCCGGCGTCACCCCAAGCCGGTGCTGGCCACGTTCATGGCCAAGGAAGAGTTCTACGAGCACTTCCCGCGCAACCACCCGAACTGCCCGCCGCTGTACCGCTTTCCGGAATCCGCGGCGCGGGCGGCGGCCCAGCTGTATCGCTATCGGCGCTGGAAGGAACGCCCGCTGGGCGAGGTGCGCGCGTTCGAGATCGATCGCGACACGGCAACACGGTTGGTGCAGGGGCAGCTCGAGCGCGGGGGCGGGGCCATGTCGCAGGAGGATGGCTTTGCACTCCTGCGCGCCTACGGCATCCCCGTGGCCGACGTCGACTACGCGAACGACCCGGATGCCGCCGCCGAGGCCGCCGAGCGCATCGGCTTTCCGGTGGTGCTCAAGGCTGCTGACACGCGCGTCGTGCACAAGTCCGACGTCGGTGGCGTGGCGTTGAACCTGCGCACGCACGACGAGGTGGTCGATGCGGCGAACACCATGCGCAACGCGGTGCGCGAGGCGCAGGACATCGACATCGAGGGCTACGTCGTGCAACGCCAGGCGCCCGCCGGCCGCGAGGTCATCTTGGGAATGTCTCACGACCCCCTGTTCGGCCCGCTTCTGATGTTCGGGTCGGGCGGGCGCTACGTCGAGGTGCTCAAGGACATCGCGCTGCGCGTTCTGCCGCTCACCGACGTGGACGCGCACGAGATGGTCGAGTCCATCCGCGGCTACCCGCTTCTCGCCGGCTTCCGCGGCGAGGAGCCCGCGGATCTGGTCACGGCGGAAGAAATGATCCTCCGCCTCGCGCAGCTCGTCTCCGACTTCGACTGCATCCGCGAGATGGACGTCAACCCGTTCCTGCTGGCTCCCCGTCGCGCCGACTGCATGGCCGTCGACGTCCGCGTTCGTCTTGCGTCCTCCGACAGCTCCTCCGAACACGGTACGCCCTAGCTCGCGCTACCGACCTCGGGACGGTGAAGATCGATCGCCGGCGCGTTACGCGGCAGAGGCCGCCCACTTACCGGCAATGGACAAGCGGAAAATAGCCGGTTTCGCCTCGCTCGGAACGGTTTGATCATCGGGGCCGCCGGTGCAAACGCCTGGCGCAACGTGTTGCGACAGCTTCAGGGACCAGTCTGCCGTTCGCGGTCAACTCGCCCCACGTCAGTGAGAAATTTGTACCAAATCACACTGTGCGGTGAGCATGTGTGTTACAAAAGCGATGCTCC
>JBFJHN010000059.1:0-8278 GCA_041613275.1 Candidatus Krumholzibacteriia bacterium
AACGCGCCCCCTCCGGCGTCTACGTCTACCGCCTCGACGCCCCTAGCTTCGCCGCTCAGAAGAAGATGCTGTTGTTGAAGTGATCGACCGCGACGCCCGGTCGCGCGCAGGAAGCGCGCGCCAGGCGTCCCCCGACACCGCGCATGCCCCCCTCCGCCGCCGTCCGCACCCGCGCAAGCCCCTAACGGTTCACGCGTGCGAACATGCCGGCGCCCGCGATGCTGAACAGCACCGGCCCGATCCACGCTGCCACGAGCGGTGAGACGCTCTCGTTCTTGCCCAGCGCCTTGAAGAACTCGGCGAGCGCCAAATACAGGAAGGCGATCGCGATGGTGATGCCGAATCCGGCGAGGAGCCCCGTCTTGCGCTTGCGCGCCGCGAGACCGATGCCCAGCACGGCCATGATGAAGTTGGTGAACGGATAGCTGATCTTCGTGTGCAGATCGACGAGGTAGTCGTTGACCTCGGAGCCGCTGGCGCGCAGCTGCGCGACGTGACGCTTGAGCTGCTCGTAGTTCATGGCGTCGGGCTGGGGCTTCAGGCGTGCGAGGTCTTCGGGCGTCTCGCGCAGCTCGCTCATGCGCCGGCGAAAGAACGGCTCGACGTGATCCACCGCGCTCGTGTCGCGTTCCGCTGCGAACAGGCGCACCACGCCGTTCTCGAACTCCCAGTAGCCCTGGCGCCACACGGCGCTCTCGGCGCGTACCTCGGACACGGCGCGCCCGTCTCGGTAGCGGAACAGCGTTACGTCGCGCAGCGTGTTCGTCTGCGTGTTGAACGTGCGTGCGTAGTAGTGGAAATCGCCTTCGCCGCGGTAGACGAAGCCGCGTCGGATGCGTGCGTCATGCGGCTCCCGTTTCTCGATGTCGACACGTTTGACTCGGATGCGCCGTTCGTTGGTCTCCGGGACGATGTGCTCCGAGAGCACGACGGACACGCCGACGGCGAGCAAGCTCATGACCAGGATCGGCGTGTTCAGCCGCAGCATGCTGACCCCGCCCGAAAGAAAGGCGACGACCTCGTTGTGCCGTCCCATGAAGCCGAGCGTGAAGATGGTGGCCAGCATGACATCGACGGGAAGCGTCAAGCGCACGATTTCGGGCACCAGGTACATGTAGAACCTGACGACGTCGCGCACCGTGGCCTTGTTGTCGATGAAATCGTCGATCTTCTCGAAGAGGTCGACGAGCAGGTAGATGAGCACCATGGCGAGCGTGCTGAAGATGAAGGACTTCAGGAACAGCGCCAGCACGTATCGATCGTGAATGCGCATCATGTCAGGCGGCGTGCGACCGTGGTTCTTCGGGTTGCGACGCGCGCACGCGACTCCCGGGCCACCAGGTGCGCGGATCGAGCCTCTTGTAGTTGAACACGGTGATCTCGCTCGCGGCGCGCCACGTCAGGAAGATGCCGAGGGTCCCGAAGACGATGTTGGCGGCCCACATGGCCCAGAACGGTGACAGCAACCGCCGGTCTGCCAGCTTCTCACCCCCCGTCAAGAACAGGTAGTAGACCGCAAAGCAGGCCAGACTGAAACCGATGGTCATGGTCATCCCGGAGCGTCCCGAAAGGATGGCCAGCGGCGCCCCGAGCAAGATGAAGACGATGCATGCCGCCGGGATGGAGTACTTCTTGTGGATTTCGACCTCGAGCGAGCGGATCTGCCGCTCGTAGCTCTCCATGGAGCCGCGGTTGTTGCGCGCGAGGTTGCGGATGTTCGATTCGGCCCCGCCCGTCAGGCGCCCCTCGCGGGTGCGGGGGCGCGCTTCGAGCAGCTGCGCGCGCGTCTGGGGATCGAGAAACGCCAGGCGGTTGTCCAAACGACGCCGCGCCTGCACGTCGACGGCCTGACGCACGTCGTGGATGCGCTCGTACTTCGTCGCGATGGACGCCTTCATCTGTGCGATGTTCATCTCGCGATCGCTGCGGTACGTGCGGTTGGTGCGCTCGAAGCGGTCTTCGGCATCGCGAATGATGATGTGATGGGCTCGGAAAGCCGTCTTGCGGTAGCTCAACTCGTTCCGATCGGCCTTGTCCGGCACCGAGTAGGCGTACCCGTCGCTCAGAACGATGTTCAGCGTGAGACCGTCTTCGTCGAAGTACAAGCGCCCGCGCGGCGCGACGAGGATGTCGGGCGAGCGCCCGTCGGCCTCCGCATACACGCGCACGTCGAAGATTTCGTCCGTACCCTCGCGCTTGTCGCCGATGATGAACTTGTAGCCGTCGAAGTCGCTGACGAAGATCCCCGGCTCGATGTTCACGGTGGGGCGCTTGCGGCCGATGTCGTGGATGAGCCCGGCAAGACGATGGTTCGACTCGGGAAGCACGTAGTTGTTGAACACGAGCATGCCGCCGCACAAGACCACCGAGGCCACGAACGCCGGCGCGATGACGCGATACAAGCTCACGCCCGCGGCCTTCAGCGCTGTGAGCTCGTGATCCTGCGCCATCTGTCCGAAAGCCAGCAGCGTCGCCACCAGAACGGCCATTGGTATGGAGAGTGCAAGTGTGTGCCCGAGGCTCAGGAGGAGTACCTCGGCGATCGTCCAAGCGGCGACGCCCTTCGCCAGGAAATCGTCCAGGAAGTTCTTCAGCACCTCCGTGAACAGGACCCCGGTGGTGACGAAGAACCCGAAGGCGAACGGGCCCAGGTGCGCCTTGAGGATGTATCGGTCGAGGGTTTTCATAGCGCTAAGTCTTTGCGGTTGCAAGGTTTGAGGGTTCCAGGCAGCGCTGCGAACGGTACCACGGGACCCGAAGACCCACAAGACGTTTGCACCACGGCGGCGCGCCCGTGAGTTTGCATTGCCTTCGCCTGGGTGTACCGGTGAACACGCGCGGGGTTCCGCGGGTGTTCCCGGTGCCCGGGCCGGGTCACGCCCCCTGGTGACCTCAAGAGTGGACTCCGGTGTCCTTCTTCCAGGACAAACCCCTGCTGGTGGTTCCTCCTTCCCCTCAGTCGAAAGCGGACGGGTGAGCCCGGAGAGCGGGGGGCCGGTTGCGGATGAGGCACGAGGCGAAGAGGCGCGACGGTCGAAGAAGTCGCCCTCGCGCGCTCCGGCAGACGTCTCCTGTGGCTCTCGCGCTCGTGGTGCTCGCGCTCGCGCCCGCGCACGCGTCGGATCCCGGTCTGCACTTCTCCCTGCAACGAAGCCTCGAGCGGCGTGAGGCGCAAGCGCGCGGCGAGAGGTTCGAGATCAGCCGCGACTGGGTCGTACGCGCGGGGTTCACGACGCGCGAGGCCAACCTCAACCGCAAGGCCATCTACAGTCACGAGCTGCAAACGGTCTTCGAGCTCGAAACGCCCGGCTTCCTTCCCGGCGACCCCAAGTACTATTTGTTCGATGGCGCGTGGTACGTGTACGACCCGCGTCCGTTCGACGATCCCGCGCTGAAAATCCGCGCGGTCCCACGTGACGCTCACCAGCAAGAACGCCTCGAACATTGGCGCGACGAGCTGCGGCGCACGATCCACCAGCGCGGACTCGAGCCGCGAGAGGGGCGCGGAGCCGGCCAGGGCTTCGAGATGACCGTGGCGCAGTCGCTGCCCGGCGCGCTGGGATCCATCTTCGGCGATCGTGAGACGACGATCCGCGTCACCGGTCGCGAGAGCATTTCGTTCGCCGGCGAATCGCGCCGCGTCAGCCCGTTCATCCAATCGGAGCAGGGGCGCGGTCAGAGCCTGTTCCCACGGCTCGACATGCAGCAGGACCTGCAGGTCAAGCTGGAGGGGACGGTCGGCGGCAAGGTGCATTTGTCGGTCGATCACAACAGCAGCGCTTTCGGCGCGGACGCGAATCGCATCAACATCTGGTACGAGGGCTTCGAGGACGACATCATCCAGCGCATCGACCTCGGTGGAACGAACCTCACGCTGCCGGGGTCCAACCTGGTGTCGTTCGCGGGCGGCTCGCAGGGGCTTTTCGGCGTCAAGACCGACATGCGCATGGGCGGTCTGGACCTCACGGTCATTGCCAGCAAAGAAGAGACCGAAACCGAGACGCGCACGCTGACTCCCAGCGGCGGCAGCTCTCAGCTCACACCGATCGTCGAGAAGCGCTTCATCCGCGACAGGTTCTTCTTCTACGAGATGCCCGATCTCAACAACAACGCGCTCTACTCCACCTGGGGCACGAACCCGGCGCTTTGGATCGACCAGAGCCGTCTCGGCAACTTCCGCGTGTTCTTGAACGACCGCAACCCCGCCACCATCGACGACCGCAACTTCGTGGGCTACGCGGTAGCGAACCTGCCTCCCGGACGCACCGAAGCGCAGATGGACACGTTGTTCGCGCAGGCGCCTCCGAGCGAGCGCTGGCCCAACGACGCCAACGCGCGCCCCGACAGCGTGACGTCGCGCTGGCGACTGCTCGATCCCAGCGAAGTGGGCTGGGTGTACTTCGATCTGGCCAACGGGCAGCGCCGCATCCTGGGCTTCTACCTGCGCATCGGACAGCTGGACGCCAACGACGTCTTGGCCGTGAGCTTCGACAGCGAGCTGGGCGGCACGGTGGGGGACGTCGACTACGACGCGGCGCAGGTGAAGCTGCGCCTCATCCGTCATCCCGATCAGAACGCGGTGCTCGACGAGGCGTCCTTCTTGGTGTACCCGACCAACCTTCTCATGATGCGACACGTCTACTCGCTGAACTCGACGAACGTCCAGGATCTCGAAATCGTCATCCAGAGCCGCAACCCCGGGGATCAAACGCCCGATACGCCGGTCAACCTGCCGAACTCCACGTACCTGCACATGTTCGGGCTCGACGATCTCGACCAATCCAACCAGCCCAACCCCGACGGCGAGTTCGACCAGTTCCGCGCCAACCTGATCGACCGCGAGAACGGTTTCCTGTTCATGCCGGGCTTGCGGCCGTTCAGCCCGCCGGACTCGATCATCGTGGAGCGTTTGGTGAGCGCGGGCATCGAGCGTTCGCGCGCGCAGAACCCTGCGTCGCGCGATTCGCTGTTCGGTTCGAACGAGCGCGTGAACCAGGATCTGTACATCCGCCCCGACGACGGCACGCTTCCCGGCGAGAAGTTCGACATCCTCGTGCGCACGACCGGGGCGGGGACAGAGATCATCGTGCCGCAGGACATCGAGGAAGGCACGGAGCGCGTGCTGCTGGACGGGCGCGAGCTCACGCGCGGCACGGACTACGATATCGAGCCGTTCGCCGGCGGGCGCATCACGTTCAAGGGCGACGTGCTGAACGAGATCTCGGTCGACTCGCGCATCGAGGTGTCTTACCGCTACCGGCCGCTCGTGGGCACCGGGCAGGCGACGCTGTTTGGCGCCAGCGGACAGTACGACCTGGGCCAGCGCGGGCGGCTGGCGTCGGTCTGGCTGTTCGAGTCGCGGCGCGGCTTCTCCGATCGGCCGCGCCTGGGCGAGGAGCCGACACGCACGTTGCTCGGCGACGTGAACGGCAACCTGCGCTTCCAGCCCGGATGGATGACCGGGCTCGCGAACCTCTTGCCCTTCACCAGCACGAACGCACCCAGCACGCTGCAGCTGACCGGCGAGGCAGCCGTGAGCGTGCCCAACCCGAACACCAAGAACACCGCGTTCGTGGACGACCTCGAGGGCGCCGATGACTCCGACCGCGTCACCAGCTCGCGTTTGGGCTGGCGCTGGGCATCGATTCCCAACTTCGCTGGCGTGCGCGCCGACACGACGAACCGCGTCGATACCGCCTGGTTCAACCCGCGCGGCGCGGTGAAGCGCGGCCATCTGAACCCGGAGCTCGACGAAACCGAGGCCGACGACGGTGTCACGGTGCTGCAGATGGGTTTCCACCGCAACCAGGTGCGCAATCTCGTCGACACGCTGCTTGTCGACCCGCGCGACCTGTGGTCGGGAATCATGACCGCGTTCGCCGGCAACGGTCTCGACCTCACCCAGGCGCGCACCATCGAGTTCTGGCTCAACGACTTCGTAGGGGATCCGGCGTTGCGTCGCGGGCGCATGCACATCGACTTCGGCGACATCAGCGAAAACTTCATCTTCTATCCGAACAATCCGAGCCGCGGTTTGACCAACCCCAACTTCAACCGAGAGGCGGAGACCCAGGTGGCGTTTCTGCCGGCCGAGGACGATCTGGGCTTCAACGGACGCCGCGACGACTGTGACGCCATCCGCTCGCAACGCGACAACCAGGACATCGTCCCCATCGCCTGGCCGACGACCGACTGCCATATTCCGTCGATCCGCAACCCGGATCGCCAGCACGCCTGGGCGCCCGGATCGGACGGCAACAACGAGTACGACACCGAGGACCTCAACAACGATGGTGAGTTCGACCTGACCGACCGCTACTTCCGTTTCTCGCTGGATCTGGCCGACCCGGAGTTCGTCGACATCGACGTCAACCCCACGTACGGCAATCAGACGTTTCCCGGGGGCCTGGAGGAAGGCTTCCACGGCTGGCGGAGATACCGCATCGACTTCGAACGGATTCGCGACCGGCTCGACGAGATCCACCCCGGTCAGACCGCACCGTCGATGCGTCAGATCCGCTACCTGCGCATCTGGTTCGACGATCCGGAGGCGCCGGCGCAGGCGAAGGATCAGATCTGGATGCGCGACATCCAGCTGTACGACTTCAAGTTCACCGGCAACCAGTGGTTGCAGCTGGGCGTGTTCGGGGTGGACTCGACCAGCGTGATTCCGGCGCCCGGCGAGTCGTTCTCCATTGCGACGATCAACAACAAGGACAACCCCGAGTACGAGCTGCCGCCGGACTCGCGCGACATCGATGCCGAGGGCGTGCAGGGACGCGAGCAGGCGCTGCGTTTCGTCTACAACGGATTGACCCCCGGCCGCGAGATGGTGGCGCAGAAGACCAACCCCGGCAGCCGACCGCAGGACTTCACGTTGTACAACCGCATGAACTACTTCGTGTACAGCACCATCGGGTCGGACTCAGTGGAGTTCTTCTTCCGCACCGGGACCGATTCATTGAATTTCTACGAGGTGGTGCGTCCGCTGGGCGGCGACGCGGCCTGGCACGAGGTGCTGTTCGACCTTCGAAGCCTCACCGACCTCAAGTTCCCCGATGACATTGGCGCCCAGGAGGACACGCTCCTCCTCAACGACCGTCCCGTGGTGCAGGTCACGCGCACCGTTCCGGACATTCGCGATCCGAACGTGCAGCTGCGCATGGTGCGTCGCGGCAACCCCAGCCTCAAGAACGTCACCCGCATGTTCGTCGGCGTGCGCCATCTGGGGGCCGCAGGCTCGCCGGCGTCACCCGTCAGCGGCGAGGCGTGGTTCAACAACATCCGACTGGAGAACGTCGATCGCGACGTGGGCATTGCCCAGGTGTACTCGGGGCAAGCCAGCTTCGCCGACGTGTTCGACGTCACGGCGAGCTACTCCAAGCGCGGCGCCGACTTCCGCGGGCTGCGCGAACGCACGGGCAGCGGGCGCGAGGTCGTGGCCTTCCAGAATCGCATGAGCACCGAGCTGTCGCGCCTGGTGCCGACGCTGGGTTTCACGGTGCCGGTGACCTACACCTTCACGCGCAACGTGGCGCGCCCGAAGTTCTTCAGCCAGAGCGACACCGAGAACACGCCGGAGCGCGCGGACGAGCAGCGCGACGAGAGCGTTCGCCGCGGGTTGGGCTTCTCCGTGAACAAGCGTCCGTCCAAGTTCTGGCTGTTCAAGCCGACGATCGATCGCGTGTCGTTCTCGTACAACCAGTCCCTGGACGAGCGCCGGACGTTCACCACGCGCGACACCACCAAGGCGTGGTCCCAGAACTTCAACTACGACCTCTCACCGCGCGAGCGCGCCTTCCCGGTCGGCTTCAGCCAGCGGCTCAACCTGATGCCCACCAATCTCAAGTTCACCGTGCGCCACCAGAAGTCGCGCGGCGTGAGCTACAACGTGCCGGATCCACGCACCGGCCTCCTGGTGCGCAAGCCCAACCGCGTCAACCGCAGCCTGTCGATGAGCGGCTCGGCGGCGTTCCGGCCGCTGAACATCGTCAGCGCGCGCTACAACTTCAACGAGCCGCGCACCTACCGCGACGCGCATCCCGACAACCAGGCCGAGCGTCTCAACCTGTTCGGCATCGACTTCGGCATTCCTTCGGGACGCTCCGAGGCCCTGGCCATCGATCTGAGCCCGCGCCTGTTCCGCTTCTCGTACTCGGGCGCGTACGGCGACAATCGCATCACCAGCGTCGATGCGGAGACCGGCGCCATCCGGCCCGACACGCACCAGTTCAACGCGACGCGCACGCGCCGACTGTCGTTTGACTTCGGTTTGCAC
>JBFJHN010000060.1:0-8231 GCA_041613275.1 Candidatus Krumholzibacteriia bacterium
CAACCGGAACCGTTACTCCGACGACCACCGTGACCCCAACCGGTACAACCTTGCCGCTTGTCACCCCGCCGACCGTAACCGCTACCCAGGTGTCAACCCAGACTCAAAATACGATTTCAGTGCCGGCGCCAACCGCCGAGCCGCAGACTCCAACACCCGGACCGGTGCCGACCCCCACCGCCAATTCAATATCCGGCACGCCGACGGCGCCTGCCGCTACCCCTACCCCGACGTTAACGGTCACGCCGCCTGACCCGACAGCGAGGCGCCACGATTGTCCGACTGGTTGCGCGTGCGCGCGTTGGTGATGCCGCGACCCAAACGGTCGGAGCGCGAGTTCGTCGTATTGAGGTTGAAGCTGAGTCCGTAGCGCTCCACAGGGAACAGAAGGCTGTTGATGATGCCGCGGGTCTCGGTCTCGGTGTTCTGCGTCAGGCTGATGTTTTCGCCATAGGTCAGCGTCGAGGTCAGACTCACGCCGCTTGCATCCGCCACCGTCGTGGCCAGCGACGTCGACAGGTTCATGGCGTCGTTGGTGCTCTTGAGGTTCGAGCTGAAATTGGGCGACACGCCGCGCCCTGCAAATGCCGCCGTCATCGACGGCGCAGGCGACCGCGGTCCGAACGGAGACGACGGTCCGCTTGGCGTCGATGAACCTTGCGCGTCGACGTCGTCTACGTCCAACGAGTCGTCTTCCGTCTCGCCGGGAAAGCCTGCGCTCGTCGTATCGTCGTCGGCCGCGAACGTCGACGCGTCGGCTGCGCCGCTTGCGGCCTCCTTCTGCGCGCTCTGCGCCGCGCGTGCGCTGTCGGCCGCGGCGGTGGTTCTTCCCGGCTGCGGCGGCTGACGCGACGACGCCTGCTTCTGCTGCTGTGACGCCAGAGCCGCCATCTTGGCCAGCTCCGAGGGACTGAGGCTGACGTCCGCCGCATCGAGAACCGCCTGCAGGCTGTCCATGATGCTCGTCGTGCTCTCCTGTTCGTGTAGGGAGATCGGTCGCGCGCTCCAGTCCCGGAAGCGCTCGTTCCAGGCCTCGGAGGACAGCGTGTCGCCGGGCGTGCGCTTCGGCGCGAACGGCCACAGCGCGTGCGCAGGCTCTGCGGCCGATGCCAGGACCAGCGCGGTGAGCAGCAGGCAGGCTCGAATGCGCGCGCGCACGTTCACCTCTTGGATCCAGACTGTGGACGTTCTCCCGACCGATCGGACTCCGGCAAGGCATGCAAGAGCCGCACGAACTCGCCGACCGACAGCGCCTCGGGGCGCTTGCCCAGATCGACGCCCGATGCCGCGGCGCAGCGCGCGAGAGTCGCGGCGTCCAGCCCGTAGAACTTCTTCAACGTGTTGCGCAGCGTCTTGCGGCGCTCGTTGAAGACGCTCTTCACCAGGCGCGTCAGCGCTTCGCGATCGGACCACGCGGCCTCGGCCGCCTCCAGACGCGGCGTCACGCGGAGCACCGCCGAGTCCACGCGCGGGGGCGGACGAAACGCGCCCGGCTTGACGCGCATCACCAGCTCGACACGGTGATAGGCCTGCAAGAGCACGCTCAAGATCCCGTAGTCGCGCGAGCCGTGTGCAGCGACGATGCGCTCGGCCACCTCGCGCTGCACCATGAGCACGGCGGACTGCAAGCGGTCTTCGAGCTCGAGCAGCGCAAACAAGACGGTGCTCGTCAGCTGATACGGCAGGTTGCCCGCCAGCGTCAGGCTCGAGATGTCGAGCTCCTTGCACAGCGCCTGCATTTCGATTCGCGCGAGATCTTCGTGGATCAACGTGAAGTTCTCGGCGTCGCCGAGCTCGGTTGCGAGCACGTTCGCCAGCGCATCGTCGAGCTCCACGCCGACCACGCGCGCACCGCGCTGCAGCAGCCGCTCGGTCAGCACGCCGAGCCCCGCGCCGAACTCGAGGACCACCGCGCCAGGTTCGGGCGCGATCAGGTCAGCCAGCCGATCGAGCACGTTCATGTCGATCAGGAAGTGTTGGCCCAGCTCCTTGCGAGGCCGCAGGTCGTAGGCCCGCAGGCGTTCGAGGACCGGGTTGGGCATGACACCTCCGCAACGCGACGCGATCAGGGGAGCCGGGGTCGGGGAACGCTCGTGCAGATCGATGAGCGCAAGTTCCTCCGGAAAGGCGGGCACCGAAGCGTAGCACCGTGCCGCGGCGACGGTCAACGCGCCGCGCTTCAGACGTTGCGCGCGGAATCCGCTGCGCCGTCGGCCACGAAGCGCGCGTAGTTGCGCGTCGTGAGCTCAGCGACGTCGTCGAGCGTCGTGTCCAGAAGCTCGGCGAGGCGTCGAGCGACGATTGAGACGTGCGCCGGTTCGTTGCGCCGTCCGCGCAGGGGATGCGGGCTCAGGTACGGCGCGTCGGTTTCCAGGAGCAGCGAATCGCGTGGAAGATCGGCGACGTGCTTCGACAACGGATGATTCTTGAACGTCAAGAAACCACCCACCCCGAAGAAGACGTCGAGCTCTTCGGACAGCGCAGCCAGATTCGGTGCGCCACCGAAGGCGTGCAAGACCAGACGCAGGCCGCGCGCTTCGTCCAGGAGGATGCGACGCATGTCGTCGTCGGACTCGCGGTTGTGCACCACGACCGGCAACCCGTGACGGCGTGCCATTTGCAGGTGACGCACGAAGCTGTCACGCTGCACCGCACGCGGGGAGTGGTCGTAGTGGTAGTCCAGGCCGGTCTCCCCGACCGCCACCACGCCCGGTGCCGCAAGCAGGTCTTCCAGCTCGGCGGCGGCGGCCGCGTCGAGGTCCTTCGAGTCGTGCGGATGGATGCCGATGGCGGCGACCACGCCGGCTTCCGACGCCGCCAGCTCGACGGCGGCACGGCTGGAGGGCAGGTCGTACCCCGGACACAGGAAGCGATCGACGCCGGCGGCCCGGGCCCGCTGCATCACGGCGACCCGGTCGGGCACGAAGTCGGGACTATTCAGATGGACGTGTGTATCAACCAGCATCGGCCACCGACTTGCGTCGATCAGGAGTTTCTGACACGCTTCGGCCCCGTAGCTCCCAACCCATGGACATGAACGAACGGAAGATGCACCGCGATGCGCAAGCGTGCGAAGTATAACGGACGTACGAAGGACAATCGGCTTGCTCGTGTTTTTCTGGCCACGGCGTGTGCTGGCGCTCTGCTGACGACGGCCGGCGCCGGGATGACACGCGCCGACGAGCCCGGCAACGTGCTGCGCGGCTATTTGCAGGCACGCATGCAAGGCGACCTGGAGACGGCCCGCCAGCTCTGGGACGGGCGCGACGCGCGGCGTGCGAGCGCCATGGGCATCCGCTTTGCGGACATCGAGGCCACGTACGACGACTACTGGATGCTGAGCCGCGCAGAGCGCGAAGCCCGTGCCGCAACGATGCGCGCGGTCGTGCGCGACAGCGTCCTCGACGACGACCACGCCACGTTCACCGTGGTGCTGGAATCCACGGCCGGCACGGCGGCGGACACCCTGAAGTACTTCCTGCGCCGTTCGGGCGAGACGTGGCAGATCTCGCTGCCGTACCTGCACGCAACGCGCGGCTGGACGCGCCGCGAGGGCCGCTTCGTCCGCCTGCGCTCCAAGCGGCTGATCCGGGTGAGCACCGCGGGCTTGAACGCCATGGACCGGGCCATCGAACAGGCGCTGGTTCAGCTGGGCGCCCCCGAGACCGCGGTCCTGCGCTTGGAGCGCATCAAGCTCGAGTACTACCTGTGCGACAGCGACGACGACGTACGTATGCTGGTCGGCACCACCGGGCGCGGCAGGTATCTGCCGGCGGGGCAGCGCATCGTGACACGCACGAACGCGGACATGAACGCGGTCGCGCGCGCGCTCCTGCATCTGCGGCTGCGCAAGACGCCGCTGCACTTCGTGCCCCTGCTCGCGGAAGGCGTCCCAGCGGCCGTCGGGGGCGACGCCACCACCAGCGGCGCGGTCTACACGCAGCGCGCGCGAAACCTGGCGCGCAAGCATGCCGAAACGCTGGAGCTGCCGCTGGACGCGATGAGCCTCGACGCCAAGCACGCGCTGCCGATGGCGGCTGCGTGGTGCAGCGCGCTCTTGGCGCAGCTCGAGCCGACGGCGTTCGAAGGCCTGGCGCGGGCGTTGGGGGGCACGCACGAGCAGGTGGCCGCGCTCACGCCGGACGACGTGGCCGCGGCGCTGCGGACCGCCACCGGCGAGGGGCGTCGCGCCATGGTGCGGGGCGTCTCCGAGCACCTCGACGCGCTGCCGGTGCCGCTGGTGCCCGGTTGCGAGCGCTGGCCGAACGACATTCGCGGCTTGAATCCCACGCTCCAGTGGCGCGGCGCAAGTGAAGAGTGGGGCTTGATGGCATACGAGATCGACGACCAGTACGTCGTCACCGTTTCTCCGTACGAGCCGGGCCCGCCGCCTTGGATGCGGGACATGGTCGACTCGCTGCAAGCCGAGCTGGCCGACAACTCGCTCGAGTGGATGCCGCCGAGCACGGGTGCCGATCGTCGTATCGACGGCGACCCGCCGGTGATCGTCGTTCTCGTCCGCGCCAAGCTCGAGGAAGACGTCGAGGTCTACGAGAGCCGACTCTTCGCCGAGCACTTCCTGGTGCGCAACTACAAGAACGAGCTGTTCGGTCTGTTCGTGAGCCCGCACGACGCGCGCCTGTTCGACTACAGCCAAGACAAGCTGATCGCGGAGTACTCGGTGCGCGACGATCCCCCCAGCAAGCTCGAGTTCTACGATTCGGAGAAGCAACGCATCTGTTTCCGCTTCCCGATCGATTTCATTCCTCGCCGGCTCACCGCGTACTATGTCGCACTTCAGGAGTACAGCGGCGAGTAGAGCCGCGTGCACTCGAGTGAATGCCGTGACGGCGGTCGCAGTCGCGGCCGCCCTCGTCGGCGCCTTCCCTGCCCTCCCGGGCGTGACCCCCCTCGTGGCTCAGCCCGTGTTCGTCACGACGTGGGGCGAACGCGGCGAGGCCCCCGGCGAGTTCCAAAGCCCTGCCGGCATGGCGGCCCGCAGCGCCGACACGCTGTTCGTCGTCGACACCTTGCTCGAACGCGTCACGCTCTTCGATTCCCAGGGGGAGCTGTTGAGTCTGTGGGGCACGCCCGGAAGCGCGCCGGGGGAGCTGCGCCTGCCCGTCGGCCTGGCCGCCGACGCCACCGGGCACCTGTACATCGCCGACTCCGGCAACCACCGCGTGCAGCGCTTTCGTGACGACGGCACGTTCGTGGAGGCCTTCGGCGATAGCGGTGCGGGCGACGGACAGTTCCAATCGCCGTCGGGGTTGCACCTCACACCGGATGGCCAGCTCTACGTGGCCGACAACGGCAATCGACGCATCCAGCACATCGACTGGAGCCGCTCGCCACCGCGGTTCGTGCGTGCGTTGGACGGCGGACTCCCCGGCCTGGCGGGCCCCACCGATGTCGTCGTGGACACCGAGGGGTTCGTGTACATCGCGGACTTCGACGGTTTGGAAATCGTCAAGCTGGACGCGTCCGGTCGGCTCGTGCGGCGCTGGAGCTTGGGCGCCGCTGCGGAGCCTTCGGCGGCGCCGCTCGCTCTCATGCTGCTGGACGGAATGCTGCACGCAAGCGATCCTCTCAACGGTCGCGTACGGGTGTACGATCGCGACGGCAACTTCGTTTTGAGCTGGCCGTCGGGCGGCGTCCCGGCACCGACACGCATGACGCGAGGACCGACGCGACGCGTGTTCGTGGCCAGCGGCGATCTGCGCATCGTGTTCGTCTATCAGGCACCGGTCGGCGTGCAGCGTCGGTCGTGGGGCGACGTCAAGTCGCGTTACCGGAGGATGCGTTGATATGTCGATCCCGTCGCACGGCCGCATCACGCGTGTCGCCGTGGCCAGCGAACGTCGTCCGAAGGTCGAAGCCGTGCGCCGCGCCCTGTCACGCATCGCGAAGCTGCGTCCGGAAGAGTGGTCGGACGTCGAAGTGCTGGCTCGGAGCGCCGATTCGGGCGTCCGTGCAACGCCTCTCTCCGATGCCGAGATGCGACGCGGGGCCCGCCAGCGCGCGCTGGCGTTGCGAGAGCAGCTGGCGCACGCGCCGCGCCACCGCCATCGGGAAACCGCTGCCACCGGGCGCACGCTCTACGTGGGCCTCGAAGGCGGAGTGCACGTAGAACACGATGCAGACGACCTGCACGCGTGGCTGCGTGGTTGGGCCTTCGCATGTGAGAACGATGTTTCGAGCTGGGGGTGCGGGCCGAGCATCGCGTTGCCGCCCGTGGTGGCGCGCGCGGTGATCGACGGCGAAGATCTCGCACGTGTGATCGACCGTGTGTCGGGGGAATCGGATGTGCGCAGCCGCGGAGGAACCTGGGGCATCTTGACACTCGACCTGCTCACGCGTGCCGCCTCGTTCGAAGCAGCGTTGCTCGCAGCTCTTTCACGTTTCTACAACCCGGCGGCGTTCGTCACGAGCGAGTCACGCACGCTCTAGGCCGCTGCGCGAAAACCTGCCGTACGGCTCCAAAGCCTGATCTTGTGCACGAGAACGCGCAGCGTCCGCGCCTCGAAAACCTTGTGCACATCGGGGCTGTGAGGCACCGCAACGAACCATCCGTCCGTTCTCTCGATGTCCCATCCCGAGATCGCCTGCTCACGGTTCGATCGGCGTCGCATTGGGTCCGTCCCTTCGTTCGACCGCGTGTGTCGCAGCACGCCTCCGGACACGCACGCGCTGTACCCGCGTCGGGCGACAACGGAAAAGGCTGTTCTTGTGAGGGTTAAGTTCCAGGGTCGCGGCGAGGGCTCCCGTTCGCCACCACGCAAGTTTGGCGCTGCGAAGATCTTGCGTGGGCTCTGCGGCCGTTTCAGTCGCCCGCGGGGGAGCGTGTCGAGAGGCAAATGCGTACGCGACAGCCGCCGGGCTCCGCGTCGTTGATCTCGAGCGTCGCGCCGAGGATGCTGGCGCGGTACCTCATCAAGCGAATGCCGAGACTCTTGGTGTCGTCGATGAACTTGGGCAGGCCTTCGCCGTCGTCCACCACCTCGAGACACAGCTGACTGTCGTCCGTGTTCAGCAGGATCTCCACGTTGCGCGCAGCTCCGTGACGGATGGCGTTGCTCACCGCTTCCTGCGCGATGCGGTAGAGGTGGTTGCCCACCTCGGAGTCGAGCTCGTCGATCGTGCCGAAGGCTTGCACCGTACAGCGCACGTCGAACAGCGACTCGACGCGCGTGGCCAGCTCTTCGAGCGACGCCTCAAGGTTGTTCGCCACCAGCGTGACCGGCGAGAGGTCACGCGCCAACGTGCGTGTTTGATCCATCGTTGCAATCACGTGCTCGCGAATGCGTCGGACGTCGACCTGGCGCGGATGCTCTTCGTTGGCGAGCTGCATCAGGAGCTGGTCGAGCATGTAGCCTACCGCAACCAGAGATTGGCCGAGATCGTCGTGGAGGTCGCGGCCGATGCGCTGCTGCAGCGTGCTCTCGATCTCCAGGATCTGTCGCTCGGACTTGCGACGCTCGGTGACGTCCTGGCCGATGCCGATGCTGCCACCCGTGGTCAGTCGAACGTTGTACCAGGCGACGTCGATCACGCGGCCTTCGCGTGTGTGCGTCTTGAAGTCGGCCCAGTGTGACGACGCCGCGGCAAGGAACTCGGACATGCGAGCTCGAACCTGTGGATCGGGGTAGCAGCGCTCGAGCACGTGGCCGATGCGCCAGTCATCGACCGAAAAGCCCAGCGCCTTCTCGCATTCGGTGTTGATCAGCTGCACACGCCCGTCTTCGTCGTACAGGATCAACATGACCGGGATGTTGTCCAACACCGATTCGAGAAAGTCTCGCTGCTGTGTGAGGATCCGATCGGTTTCCTGATGACGCAGGACGGCTGCTTGGAGCTCCGCGTTCGCGCGGCGCAGCTCGAGCATGCGTTCGTGCAGCTGTTTCTTGAGCTGGACGCGCCGCGTGACCTCCAGACCGCACGCCAGCAAGCCGACCACGTCGCCGCGCTCGTCGCGCAACGGATCGTAGCGCACGTCGAAGTAGCGCGGCCCCTCGGGGAACGGGACGGCCGTTTCCTCGATCACCTGCGAGACTCCGGCGAGCGTGCGCTCGTAGGAAGATTGGCGCTCGCGCATCGGCGGAACGAGGTCGTACCACGAACGACCTTCGATGCTCTGCGCATCCAGGCCGAACAGATCGATCATCGACTGGTTCATCCAAGCAACGTGCATGTCGCGATCGAACGCAGCGAGCGCGACGTTGACGAGGTCC
>JBFJHN010000061.1:0-8210 GCA_041613275.1 Candidatus Krumholzibacteriia bacterium
CGCGGCGATCGACCGACCGATCGCCTTCCACGGAGGTTCTGCCATGGGTGAACAGGAAGTACTGGTCGTCGTCTCGAAGCTGAAGAACTACATCCGCGACAAGTCGAGCTTCAACACATCGGGCAACGTGGCCCCACGTCTGTCCGACATGATCCGCACGTTGTGCGACGGGGCGATCGAGCGCGCCCGCAAGGACGGTCGCAAGACCCTGATGGATCGCGACTTCGAGTTCCCCGACGGCGCGTAGCCCGACTCAGCGGGCGGCTTCGGACGCCCCCGAGATCCCTCGGAACACCTCGTCACGCGAGCGCGCAGTGCGGTAGGCGCGGAGCTCCTCGGGAAGATCCGCACCTGCCATGTGCGCCTCGACGGGTGCCGACACGATCCGGTGCACCCGCGCGCGCAGGGCGTCGGCGTCCTCCACCCCCAGGTCCCTCGTCTCGATGAGCTCGTGCAGGAACACTTCGACCGTCGACGGCCGCAGCAGCGGGCTGTGACGGTTCTTGAACTCGTACGAGCCCACGATGCTCATGGGCGCCACCGGGTAGCCGAACTCGCACGCCATGCGGAAGATTCCCTTGCGAAACTCAGCGACGTGGCCGTCGCGCGTGCGATGCGCTTCGGCGAAAACGATGATGCTCACCCCGCTGTCCAACGCCGTCTTGATGCGGCGGGCGATCTCACGGATCTCGGTTTTGCCGCGAGCCTTCGGCAGCGGAATGTTGCCGAAACGCCCGACCATCCATCCGTAGGCCGGAATCTTGAAGTGGGATTCCAGCTCCATGCCGCGCACGAACTGCGGGATGGCCGAGTAGATGACCATGGGGTCGAAGATGTTCACGTGGTTGCAGATGAACAGCGTCGTGCGGTTGGGATCGAACGTAGGCGCGTAGCGCAGACGGAAGCGTGCGCCGGCGACGCGCAGCACGTTGCGAAAGAACACGCGCTGGGGGCGGTCGTTGTCGCGCGGATCTTTGAAGAAGCTGAGGAAGATCAAGAACGTGCAGACGACGAAGAAATGTACAATGCTCGCAATCCAGAGCACGAGCGAGCGAAGCACCAGCCACAGCATGCGCATCTTCACACCATCACGTGCAGCGCGCCCGGAAGCACGTCCAGCGTTTCCGGGTGCACGGTGAGCACTTCGCCGTCGACCATGATGTCCACGGGTGCGTCCAGCTCGAACTGCACCTTGCGCACGGCGCGGCGCGACGCCAGCGGATGCTTGACGTGCGTGCCGTCGTAGAGCGTATGTAGGTTGCGCACGAGCTCGAACCGCCCGACCGGCCCCCAACGCACGTACTCCACCGCGCCGCTCGCGGTTTCCGCCTGCGGCGCGATCATCATGGTGCCGCCGGTGAACTTGCTGTTGTTGAAGGTCAGGAAGAGATGCCGACGGCGGTCGAGCTCCCCTTCGTCGTCGATGCGCAATGGAAACGGCCGGCGGCGCAACCGCGCCAGGCACGCAAACACACCGAGCAGATAGCCGGGATAGCCGAAGCGCTTGAAGCGCCGGTTGGTGAGCGCCGCCACGTCGGCGGTGAAGCCGAGGCTGAGCAAGTTGATGTAGTAGAGCTCGCCCTCGCGGTGCCGCAGGCGCAGGACGTCGCAGGGGCGTTCACGCCCCTCGAGGATGGCGGCGGTGGCGTGCGCCAGGCCTTCCTTGGTGAAATCGCGCAAGAACGAGTTGCCGGTGCCGAGGGGTTGGAACGCGAGCGTCACGTGGTCCCCCAGCGCGTCCGGGAACAGGCCGTTGACCGTCTCGTACGAGGTGCCGTCCCCGCCCATGGCGATGAAGCGGCGGAAGCCGGCGCGGTACGCCTGGCGCACCAACTCGATCCCGTGCCCCGGGCGCTCGCTGCTCGCGGACTCGAGCGACACGCCCGCAGCACGCAGGCGCGCGAGCACGACGTCGGCCTGCTTGCCGCAGCGCCCACCGCCCGCGGCGCGATTGACGACGACGAAGAAGCGCTTCTCGTTCGCGCGCGGCTCCTGGGAGCGCTCGTCCGCGGGCGCGGCTTGGGGCTGTGTCGCGTTTGGCTTCATGCAACGTGTGGGGTTGGGAATCAGATCATGACGACGGCGCGGCGCCGCTCGGCACCTTCACCGCGAATGGCCTCGGCCAACAACGGCCGCTTCACCTTCATGGATGCGGTGCGCGGGAAATCCTCGCCCCACACCAGGAACCCATGGATCCGTTTGAAGTCGGGCAGCTTGCGGTTGCGCGTCTCGATGGCCTGCCGCAGCGCGTCGTTGAACTCGCTGCCGGGCTCGAGCCGCAACACCATGACCAGCTGCTCGGTTCCCAGCTTGCGCTCCGGCCACAGGTAGTTGGCGGCGAAGATGCAGTACTCCTTCACCGGAATGCCGACGAAGGCGTTCTCGATGTCCTCCGGATAGATGTTCTTGCCGCCCTCGGTGACGATCATGTTCTTCTTGCGGCCGAACAGCTGCAGGTGACCGTGCGCGTCCAAGCGCCCCAGATCGCCCGTCATCAGCCAACCGTCGACGATCGTCTCGGCTGTGAGCTCCGGATCGTCCAGGTAGTGCGACATGACGGTGCGCCCGCGCACCGCGACCTCGCCGATGCCTTCGGCGTCCGGCGCGAGGATGCGCACCTCGGTGCCCGGGAGCGGCTTGCCGACGGTGTCGGACCGAAACGGCTTCATGTCGTTCACCGTAATGACGGTGCCGGCCTCCGTGAGGCCGTAGCCGTTGGCGACGGGGATTCCCAGGTCGAAGAAGAACTCCAGGGTTTCCGGCTCGGTGAAGGCGCCGCCCACGAACAGCATGCGCAAGCCGCCCCCGAAGGCCTTGTGGATGGGGCGCAGCAGCACGCGGCTGATCGCCACGTTCGGCCGTCGCCCGCAGAGCGCGCGGTTCAAGCGAATGAGCTGCCGCACCAACCAACGCCGCGGCGCCGGCTGATCGGCGAGCCGCGCGCGCAGCCCGCGCTCGAGGTTCTTGAGCACCATGGGCACCAACGCCATGTAGGTGATTCTGTAGCGCGGGAAGGCGTCGCGCACGAACTCCGGACGCAGCGTGCGCAGGTGCACGACGGTGGCGCCGCACACGAACGGTCCGATGAAGCCCACCATGAAGTCGATGGCGTGGTTCGTGGGCAGGATGCTGAGATAGCGCATCCCCGGCCCGAACGGATACATGCGTGTCAGCGCGGCGCACTGCTCGAGATAGTTGTCGTGCGTGAGCACGCAGCCCTTCGGACGTCCGCCGGTGCCGGACGAGTAGACGATGCAGGCCGTGTCGCTGCGCTTGCGCTCGACGAAGTCCGGCGGCTCGGCGCCGGTGAACTCCTCCCAGCGCAGCGCGCCGCGCAGGTCGGCGTTCGGTGGCGCTTCGGTGACAAGCACCAGCCCGGGCCGCGCCGCATCCGGCGATTCGGCACCCGCCGCGGTCGACCCGGCCATGTTGCGCCAGAACGGATACTCGACGACGAGGACATCTGCGCCGGCGTGTGCGAGCAGCTGCAGGTGCTCGTCGCCGTTCAGCTTGTAGTCGAGCGGCACGAGAACGCCACCGCGCGACAGGATGGCGTACGCCGACAGCAGCCACTTCGACTGGTTGGTCATGATGATGGCGGCGCGATGACCGTCGCCGAAGCCACGCTCTTGGAAAGCGCGCGCCAACGCGTGGGCACGCTCGGCGAACTGCGCGTAGGTGAAGCGCGCCTTCTCGCGTTCGCGATCGGCCTCGATGAGACACGTTTCGCGCGGCCAGCGCTCGAAGGCGGCACGCAACGCGCTCCCCAACGACGTGTGCTGACTGAGATCGATCATCGCTCCCCCTCCAACCGCGGCCCCCAGTGGGCGTCGGAGGATGACTCTACAGGCGCTCCTGGATGCGTTCGGCGAGCGTCTTGAAGTCGCTCACGCCCTGCATCTCGTAGTCCGGAAGCTCGACGCGGAAGTGGTTCTCCAGGCGCGACAGCAGCTCGAGCGCCTGCAGGCTGTCGATGCCGAGCTTCTCGAAGAAGTCGTCCTCGGGAACGAGCGCGTCGCGCGACACCTTGAAGTGTTTGGAGGCGAGGTCCAGGACCTCCGCCAGAGTTTGTTCCGAGCTTGCCATCGAGACCCCTTGCTTCACGTCGAATCCTCGTCCCACCCCGCCGAGCCCCAAAGCTCACGGGAGGTACGGTTGTACGGCATCGCTGCTGACGAACTTGCGCAGGCCTTCCTCCACGGCGGGACGGGCCAGCAGCTCGCAGAAAACGTCGATCTCGTGCTGCAGCGCCTCGTGGGGGATGGGCTTGATGAACTGCTTGGCCGCGCGCGCCGTGGCGCGATCGAACTTGCCCATCTGCTGCGCCATCGAACGCGCGGCGCGCAGTGCCGCGCCCTCGCCGACGAGCTGGCCGACCAGCCCCACGGCATGCGCGCGCGTGGCGTTCAGGCTGCGGCCCGTCAGCAGCAGGTCGCGCACGACGGCGTTGCCGACGTCGCGCTTCAAGCGCGGGATGCCGCCGAAGCCGGGGATGAGCCCCAGGCGCAGCTCCGGAAAGCAGAAACGCGCCATGCGGTCGGCGACGATGACGTCGCACACCAGCGCCAGCTCCAGCCCGCCGCCGAAGCACACGCCGTGCACGGCCGCGATCGTCGGGTTCGGCCAGGCGTCGAGCGCGTTCATGCACGCATGAATGCGTTCCAGGAAACGCCGTACACCGCTCAGACGCTCTTCGGGTGTGGCTTCCTGCATGCCGGCGTACAGCTCGCGCAGGTCCGCGCCGGCGCAGAAACCGGCGTCGAGCGCGCTCGACACGATGAGGGCGTGCACGTCGTCGGTGGCGGACTGCAGCGCTGCGACGAAATGTTCGAGCTCCTCCAACGTCGTCGTGCCGATCTCGTTGCACGGCGTGCGGTGCAGGCGCAGCTCGGCCACGTCGTCGACGACGTCCCAAGAGAGCGTCTTGCCTTCGTGCGCTTTCAAAGATCTCCGTTTCGCAGGCGCCCGCGTGCCCGACCTGCCGGCGCGCGCCGCACGGGCTCATGCCACGGTGCTCGCGTACATCCCCTCGATGGCGCTCTCGAAGCGGTCCAGGACGAGCTGGCGCTTGAGCTTGCCGTTGGCGGTCAAGAAGCCGTTCTCGATGCTGAAAGGTTCCTTTTCGATGTGATGCGCACGCAGGCGCTGGTAGTGCGGCAGCGAGGCGTTCAACGCTTCGATGGCACGCGCGGCATCCGCGTCGGCGACGTCGCCGGTGACGATGGCGGTCAGGTGCTTGCGCTTGTGCCCGATGACGACCACCTGCTGTGCCCCTGGGATGGCTCGGCGCAGGCGCTCCTCGATGGGATCGGGCGCCACGTTGTGACCGGAGCTCAGCACGATGAGATTCTTGACCCGCCCGATGATGCGCCAGTTGCCGTGGTCGTCCACGGCGCCCTGGTCGCCTGTATGGAACCAGCCGTTGCGCAGGCACGCCGCGGTTTCATCGGGGCGTTCCCAGTACTCGGGGAAGATGTTCGGTCCGCGCACGAGGATCTCGTCGCCCTCGCCGAGCTTCATCTCGATCCCCGACACCGCGTGGCCGACGTAGCCGGGACGCCGCTTGCCGCGCGGCAGGTCCATCGTGCAGATGGCCGTCGTTTCGGTGAGCCCGTACACCTGCAGCACCGGGACGCCAAGCATCTCGAAGAAGAGCTGCGTGTCCTCCGACAGCGGCGCCGAGCCGGAGATGAGCGTGACGAGGTTGGGGCTGATCTTCTTGCGCACGGCGCGGAAAACGATGGCGTTCGCGAGACCCAGCCACACGCCGTCCGCTCCGCCGGCGCGACCTTCTTGCTTGCGCGCCCAGGCTGCACACGCGCGCGCGTACAAGCCGCGCACGGGCGACGCGCGCAGCTTCTGGTCGATGCCCTCGCGCATGCGATCGAGCAGCAGCGGCACGTTCAAGAAGTAGTGCGGCTGGGCCACGGCCATCTGCTGCGGCAGTCCTTCGAGATCGGTGGCCAGCGTGAGCAGGCTGCAGCGCGTCAAGCTGGTGAGCAGCAGGATCCACGATCCGGCAAAGCAGAACGGCAGGTAGTGGAAGACGCGCTCCTGGCCGCTTTGGCCGCCCATGAGATCGTCGAGGCGCTGCATCGTGCACGGCAGCATGTGATCGAGGTTGCCGACGGTGAGGACGACCCCCTTCGACACCCCCGACGTGCCCGAGGTGTACAGAATGGCCAGCCGATCGTCGGCGTCGCGCGGGACGGGCCCGGTGTCGTCGACCCGCGTGTCGCTCGCGAACACCTCGTCGAACACGTGTACGGGGGGTGCGTCGGGCCAGTGGCCGCGCACGGCGTCGCGCAGCGTTTCGTCACCGCACACGACGAGCGACGCGCTGCAGTCGCGCATCATCGTCACGAGCTCTTCGGGAGCCTGACGCGTGTACAGCGGCACCTTGATGATGCCCTCGGCCATGATCGCAAGATCCAACGCCACCCAGCGAATGCGATTGGGCGCGATGACGGCGCAGCGCTCGCCGCGGCGCAGCCCGGTCGCACGCAGGAAAGCGCGCGCACGCGCGACGAGCACCAGCAGCTCGGAGGCCGTGACGCGTTCGACGCGATCGTTCCAGGCCTCCTGCAGCACCGTGCGTTCGGGGTGCTCACCGAGCGATGCGAAGATCTTCTCGAGAAAGTTCACGTGCTTCGTCCGTTCTCGTCTCGAACGCCCCAAGGGCGCTCACGCGTGCGCGGCCAGAAGCTCCTGCAACCCGGGCCCCATCGGCGGCAGGTACTTTTCCCACGACCAGGTTCCGGTGCGCACCGGGAAGTCCGGGTAGCGCTTGGCGACATGCTCCTCGAAGTGCACGCCCATGCGCGCCATGCTTTGAAGGTTGTCCACGACCGTGCGGCCGATCTGCTCGGCCACCTGCTCGCGATCGCGCTCGAGCCTCAACATCACCTCGTACAGCTTGCTGCCGAGCTCCGGCTCGTCGACGTCGAGCAACAGGTGCTCGTGACCGCGTTCCTGCATGAGGTTGCGGATGCGCTCGTCCATGGTGACCCCGGCGGAAGCCACCCGGCCCGGCATGCTGGTGACGATGCCATGATAGCGCGACGACACCATCAGATGGCAGGCGCGCAGGATGCTGACCAGCTGGTACATGTCGTAGTCCAGGGAGGTCAGCACGGGCACGCCACCGCCCATGGCGTCGGCGACGCGCCGGCACGCATGCGCATCCAACGCCTCCATGGCGACCAGCACCACGAAGACGCCGCGCTCCTTGCGGAAACGCGAGGTCGCATCCGCGAAGCCCGAAATGTAGCGCTCGTATGCAGCGTCGATGTCGGTACCGGCGTTGTGGAAGTACATCGAACGATAGTGGCTGTCGCGGTAGGCGCCGGTCAGCGCGCGCGCCGCCGCCTTCCCCAAGGACGGGCGCACCGGCCACCAGAACGGGTTGATCGGACACACCACGAGCACCGGCGCGCGACCGTCCCAGCCCTGCTCGCGCAGCACGTTCTCCCCGTACTCCGGACCGTGGGGCTCGAACGTCCACGCCGTATCGGTGCCGATCTCGGTGGGCACGCCCAAACCGCGCAGCAGCTGCGCCGACTCGGGATTGCGCGTGATGACGAGCGACTGGCTGCAGTAGCGCCGCGTCATGTTGCGCACGGAGGCGTCCATCACACCGGCCTCGGCACCGTAACCCACCGAAAGCTTGTTCTGCACCGACGCCATCCCCAACGATCCCACCATCATCGTGGTCAGTGCGTTGGCGAACTTGCTCTTGAACATGGAGCCCTCGCAGGCCACGACGCCGTCGTGCCGCGGCACCTCACGGTACAGGAACGGCGGGAACACCGGCGGCAGCAGCACCTGGTGCGCATCGCCGAAGTATCCGCGGCTGAGATCGAAGTCCTGGCTCATCACCGTGAGCTCGACGCGCTCTTCGCCCAGCACCTGCCGGACCTGGCGCAGCATCTCTTCGACGCGCACGTCGGAGCCGGTGTTGCGCGTGCCGTTGTAGCCGGCAAACAGCAGCTTCAAACGCGTGCCCGGCGTCCACGGCTTGCCGCCCCCCAGCGTCCAGCGCACCTTGGACATCTCGATGAGGCCGCTCACCCAGGCGACCAGAACCTCGTCCATCACGAGCGCACGCCTCCCTCGACAGCTTGCGGCCAGTCCCGATAGTTGTAGCGAAAGCGGTTCTCGGTGCTGAAGCGCAGCAGCGGGTAGCTGTACTCGGAAAACGGCACCGGGGC
>JBFJHN010000062.1:0-8208 GCA_041613275.1 Candidatus Krumholzibacteriia bacterium
CGACGAAGAGCCCGCCAAGAAGTTTTCGATGACCCCGATCATCGTGGCGATGTACGTCGGTATCGTGCTCGCCGCTTCGTTCGTGACCGAGCGCATCATCGTTCCGGCGGCCTCGCGTGCGCTGGCCGAGAAGGGCTACACGCGCGAGCTCGAAAAGCCCGAGCCGAAGGAAGAGTTCGGCGAGATCTACGTCATCGAAGATCTCATCGTCAATCCGGCGGGTTCGGGCGGCACACGTTATCTCGCGACCAGTGTCGGGTTGCAGCCCGCCAACGCCGATGTCCTCGCGCGCATCGAGAAACGCGACGCCCAGATCAAGGACTCCCTCCTGCGCATTCTGGGTTCACGCACCGTCGAGGATCTGGCCGACGTCAACTCGCGTGAACGGATCCGCACGGAAATCAAGGTGGCGGTCGAGGAGTCGATCGTCGACGGCGAGATCGACGCCGTCTACTTCGTCAGCTTCGTTCTGCAGTGAATGCCATGGGTGTGATTCTGAAACCAGAAGAGACGGGCGCGCTGACCCGATACGACTTACGGCGTCCGGCACGCATGACGAGCCGGGCGCGCGAGCGCGTCCAAACGTGCGAGACGCAGCGCGCCGAGCTTCTGACGCGCGAGCTGAGCGCCTCCGTGGGGTCTTGCGCGATCCGATTGCGCGAAGCGAAGGAAGCGCCAGTGGAGGACGTCTGGGCGGCCGATGTCGACCCGTTGTTCCAGCTGCCGGAGTTCGTGCCCGCCGGACTGGTGCTGTGCGCTTTCTCGGCGCAGCTGGCGCAGGCCTGGACGGAAGGGCTGCTGGGCGGAAGCGGCACGATGCGCGAGGTCGAACGCGAGGTCACGGACATCGAGGTCGAGCTCTTGCGGATTCCAGCCGCGCGTGTCGCGGTCACGTTGGGCTGCGACGAGTCCGCGCACGGAGCGTTGGACGTGCGCTATCTGGATCCGGTGGCGCGGCGCAACATCGACGGTCGCGGTGGGGTGCTTGCGGTCTTCGAATGCGCGCTGGGTGAGGCCACAGCCGAAGTCCGCGTGTTCATGGGCTACGACGACTACGCGGTGGCCAACGGCATCGGCGCTGCACGCAACGCCGACGTCGATGTCAGCGAGAAGCTGAACGTCGAGCACGTGCGAGGGCTGCCCCTCGAGCTCACCGCACGCATGCCGGCGCAGCCCATTCGTGTCTCCGACGTCGCCAATCTGCGCATCGGGGACATCCTGCACCTCGACCGCCACATCGAGGACGAGATCGAGCTGCGTGCCGGCGAGCGACCGTTGTTCATGGGAAGCCCGGGGTGCGTCGGGCGTTCCGTCGGTGTTCGCATCACGAAGGTGCTTTGAACCGGACGAGAGGGCACTGCTGTGGATACGCGCAACGAAGTTGAAGGAACTCCCGCGGCCAATCCGGCCGGGGCGACGCCGGCGCAAGCGCCGCAAACCCCTCCCGCGGCTCCGGCCGGTGCTCCGGCACAGCCTACGGCGGAGGAGCGGCCGGAGCTGTTGCAGCCCGAGCCCGAGAGCGCCGACGGTGCGCAGCCGGCAACGCTTCGCGAGCTGGCGTCGCGTCCGGTGGGGGCGGGTCCGGGCAACATCGACATGCTGATGGACGTCAACGTGTCGCTGACGGTGGAGCTGGGTGCCGTCGAGCTCGAGCTGCGCGAGATTCTCGCCCTGGGACCCAATTCGGTGGTGAAGCTGGCGCGCAACGTCGACGAGCCCGTCGACATTCTCGTGAACCACGAGCTGGTGGCTCGCGGTGAAGTGGTTGTCGTGGACGACGAGTTCGGCGTGCGGATCACCGAGCTGGTCAAGTCCGCCAAAGGCCGGGCCGGAGATGCATCGTCATGACGGCGGCCCAGAAGCGAAGCGGCGCCTTCGCCGCCGTGTGCGCTGCCTGCGTGCTCGGCATCGGCGCGTTCTCCATGCCGCGGTCCACGGGCGCGTCGTCTTCCCCCGCCGATGCGCCGCCCGCGTCCGCGCAAGCTTCGCCGCCGTCCACGAGCCCGTCACCTCCCGCCGATGAGGCGCCGGCCGCTGCAAGCGTGACGGACGCCGATTCGTCGGCTGCGCTTCCCGCCGCGCGCACTCCACCGCGTTGGGAACCGTCGCACCTCAAGGCCGAGGGCTACACCGCACGCTTCGCGATCGTCTTCGTCTTCCTCGCCGGCATGCTCGGACTGGCGTTGTGGTGGCTGAAACGCAACGGCGGGCGCCTGCGCAACATGGGGCCGTTCCATGTGCTCGGGCGCTGCGACCTGGGTCCACGCAAGAGCCTGTATACGGTGCGCGTCGGGACGCGCACGCTCGTTCTGGGTGTGACCGACGCCAGCATCCACACCGTTCTCGAGCTTCCGCCCGAGGAAGGTCGTGACGTCTTTCCCGACCCGCCTGCAGGCGCCGGAGCACGCGACTTCGCCGGCGTCTTCCAGGGATTGCTCGCGCGCATGGGAGGTCGCTGATGCGACCCGCGTTCGGTCTCGCGCGTTGCCTGCGCCGTCGGCGCCACGCACGCCTTGCCGGCGTTGCGCTCGCGCTGTTCGCCGTGGTCGCGTCGGGGCTCGCAACCGCGGCATCCGCCCTGCCGCAGGTGCAGCTGCAGATCGGCGAGGACGACGACGCCACCGGCTTGCCGATGACGCTCAAGATCGTCCTGTTCATGACGGTTCTGTCACTGGCGCCGGCGCTTGCGGTGTTGACCACCTGCTTCACGCGCATCGTCGTGGTGTTCGCGTTCCTCAAGCAGGCGGTCGGGCAGCAGCAGATGCCCCCCAACCAGGTGCTGATCGGCCTGGCCTTGTTCCTCACCGTCTTCGTCATGGCGCCGGTGTGGACCGAGGTGAACGAGCGCGCCATCGCGCCGCTCATGCAGGAGGAGATCGACGAGAAGGAAGCGTGGAATCGCGCCGTGCAACCCATGCGCGAGTTCATGTTCCAGCACACGCGAGAGAAGGATCTTGGACTGTTCGTCCATCTGGCCGGCAAGTCGGCGACGACGCTGACCGAGGTACCGACGTACGTCGTCGTCCCGGCGTTCGTGGTCAGCGAGCTCACCACGGCGTTCCAGATCGGCTTCCTGTTGTTCGTGCCCTTTCTGGTGATCGACATGATCGTCGCCAGCGTTCTGATGTCGATGGGCATGATGATGCTGCCGCCAGTGATGATTTCCATGCCCTTCAAGGTGTTGCTCTTCGTGCTGGTGGACGGCTGGTACCTGGTGACGCAATCGCTCGTCGCGAGCTTCACCTGAAACGAATCGCGGGGAAAGAAACGGTGTCGCCATCATGACCGAGGAAACGCTGCTTCAGATCGGACGCGAGTCGGTGTTCGTGGCCATGGAGGTTGCCGCACCCATGCTGATCTGCGGGCTGCTCGTGGGCCTGGTGATCAGCCTGCTGCAGGCGGTCACGCAGGTGCAGGAGGCCACGCTCAGCTTCATTCCCAAGATCGTCGCGGTGGCGGCAGCGTTCGTGATCGCCATGCCATGGATGATCGACAAGCTCGTGCAGTTTACAAACGTGCTGATGGGGGACTTCCGCGTCTTCATTCGCTGAGGCGCGCAGACAACGACGCTGCCGCTGCGGGAGTGCCGGTCGCATGCGAGAAGGTCGAAATGGTTCTCGACAACCTGGTGGAGCAGATCCCGGTGTTCGTGCTTTCGGGCTTGCGCCTGGTCGGGGTGTTCACCGTGGCGCCGGTGTTCGGCTCGCGCACGCTGCCGCCGCAGCTGCGCGTGTACATGACGCTGCTGCTCGCGGTTCTGTTCCTGCCGGTGACGTCGCAGACGAGCGTGCCCACACACGTGGGGGCTTTCTTGTGGATCGGCGCCAACGAGTTCGCCATCGGCCTGTTCATGGGCTACATCGTCACGCTCGTCCTGGCCGCGGCCACCTACGCCGGCCGCCTGGCCGGCGCGCACATCGGCTACGGCCTGGCGAACGTCGTCGATCCGCTCACCCAGGACCAAGCCACGCTGCTCGACCAGCTGAACGGCTACCTCACGCTGCTGCTTTTCCTCGCGCTCGGCGGACACCGCACGTTGCTGCACGCGCTCGGCACGAGCTTCACGTTCGCGCCGGTGGGAGGCTCCGCGCTGCACGGCGGTCTTTTCGAAGGGCTCATGTCGGTGTTCACGGGCGTCATCGTTCTCGGCGTCCAGATTGCGATTCCCGTGCTGGCATCGGTGTTCCTCACCGAGGCCGCCATCGGGCTGGTCTCGCGAGGCGTCCCGCAGCTCAACATCTTCAGCGTGGGCCTGGGTCTGCGCATCATCGTCGGCAGCATCGCCTTCTTCCTGGCGATGCCTCTCATGTTCTTCCTGATGCGTGGCGTCGTCGAAGAAATTCCCGGACAGCTTCACGGGCTGCTCGTTCAGCTCTCGCCTTAGGGGGTGAGGATCCATGGCCGAGGATCGGCACCAGAAAACAGAACAACCCACACACCGAAAGCAGCAGAAGGCACGTGACCGCGGGCAGGTGGTCAAAAGCCCCGAGCTGCAGGGCTCGCTGCTGCTGTTGACCGGCATCGGCGCGTTGAGCGTTTTGGGTCCGTGGATCCATCGCCAGCTGCTGGATCGCTTCGCCTTCAGCTTCCACAACGTGGCGCAGGCGCGCGTCGGGCGCGACACCGTTCCGGCCATGGTCGCCGACTGGACCCAGTGGTCGGCCTTCGTCGTCACGCCGATGATGGTTCTCGTGGCGCTGGGCGGCATCGCCTCCGTGCTGTGGATCCAGGGCGGCTTCGTCTACTCGACCGAGGCGCTCAGCCCGAAGCTCGAGCGCTTGAACCCCATCGAGGGCTTCAAGCGCATGTTCTCCGGGCGACTGCTGTTCAACTTTGCGCGCGACATCCTCAAGCTCGCGATCACGGGATTGGTGTGTTACGTGACGCTGGCCGAGGCCATTCCCACCATCGTCGAACGCGCCGACCGCACGCTGGCCGAAACGCTCTCCTGGATCGGCAGCACGACCGTGGAGCTGGCGATGAAGGTGGGCGCCGTGTTCCTCGTGGTCGGGCTGATGGACTTTGCCTACCAGCGCCGGTCGCACATCAACGATCTCAAGATGAGCCGCCGCGAGCTCAAGGACGAGGCCAAGGAGTCGGAAGGCGATCCGATCGTCAAAGGGCGCATCAAGAGCCAGCAGAAGGAGCTCGCACGCCGACGCATGATGATGGCGGTGCCCGAGGCCGACGTGGTGCTCACCAACCCCACGCACCTGGCCGTGGCGCTCAAGTACGACCCGGAGTCGATGGACGCGCCCAAGGTGGTCGCCAAGGGCGAACGCCTCATTGCCGAGAAGATCAAGTCCATCGCGCGCGAGTACGGCGTTCCCGTCGTGGAGAACAAGCCGCTGGCGCGCTCGCTGTTCAAGCTGGTCCCGGTGGATGCCGAGATTCCGGCCAACCTGTATCGCGCGGTCGCCGAGGTGCTCAGCTACGTGTACCGCGTCAACAAACGTCGCCGGGGTGCCCGCGCCGGCGTGTAACGGAGACGAACGATGCCGAAGTTCGATCTGAAGCAACTCCTGACGTTGCGACCCAAGGCGGACACGCTGTTTCCGCTGTGGATCATCGGCATCCTGGGCGTGCTGGTCATTCCCGTGCCCACGTTCCTTCTGGACGTGTTCCTGGCCTTCAACTTGAGCTTCTCGCTCATCGTGTTGGTCAACGCGCTCTACGTGAACAAGCCGCTGCAGATGTCGGTGTTCCCCAGCCTCATGCTGATCGTGACGCTGTTCCGCCTGGGCCTGAACGTGGCGTCGACGCGTTTGATCCTCGGCCAGGCGTACGCCGGCGAGATGATCACCGCCTTCGGCAGCTACGTGGTCAAGGACAACTACGTCGTCGGCGTGGTCATCTTCGTCATCCTCGTGGTCATCCAGTACGTCGTCATCGTCAAGGGAACCGAACGCAACGCCGAGGTCGGTGCGCGCTTCACGTTGGACGCCATGCCCGGCAAGCAGATGAGCATCGACGCCGATCTCAACGCTGGTCTCATCAACGAGGACGAGGCGCTGCGTCGCCGCGAAGAATTGATGCGCGAGGCCAACTTCTACGGCGCCATGGACGGTGCTTCCAAGTTCGTGCGAGGCGACGCCATCGCCGGCATCGTTATCACCTTGGTCAACATCGTGGCCGGCTTCGTCGTGGGCGTGCTGCAGATGAAGATGTCGGCCGGCGAATCGCTCGCCACCTACACGCGCCTGACCATCGGGGACGGTCTGGTCAGCCAGATCCCGGCGCTCATCGTCTCGACGTCGGCCGGCATGGTGGTCAGCCGCGCGGCCGCCGACGACGGCATCGGCCGCGAGGCCGAACGCCAGCTCTTCGGCAACCGTACGGCGCTGTACCTCGTGGCCGGCGCGCTGGGCGTCCTGGGGCTGGTGCCCGGCATTCCTTCGATGCCGCTTCTGCTGCTCGCCGGGGCTCTCGTCGCCATCACGCGCTTCCGCAAGACCGAGGGCGAGGACGCCGCCGAGGAAACGAACGCCGCCGAGCCGACGCCCGCCGACGAGGACACGACCGAGAAGCATCTCAAGCTCGACCGCATCGAGGTGGCCGTGGGCTACGGGCTGGTGCCGCTCATGGAAAAAGGCGGCGGCTCGGATTTCCTGGATCGCGTCGTGAGCATGCGCCGGCAGCTGGCCCAGGAGCTGGGCATCGTCGTCCCGCGCATCCGCGTGCGCGACGATATCCGCTTGAAGCCCGACGAGTACGTCGTGCGTCTCAAGGGTCACCGCATCGCCAGCGGGCAGCTGGCCGTGGGGCAATACCTGGCCATGGGCGACCCGCAGAAGCTCGCCCAGGTGCGCGGCGAGGACACCAAGGAGCCGGCGTTCGGCATCGACGCCAAATGGGTGAGCGCCTCCGAGAAGCCCAAGGCCGAGGACCTCGGGCTCACCGCGGTGAACTCGAGCGTCGTCCTGGCCACGCACCTCACCGAAACGCTGAAGGCGCACGCGTGGGAGATCCTCTCGCGCCAGGACGTCCAGGAGCTTCTCGATCAGCTGCAGAAGGACAGCCCGGCCATCGTCAAGGACGTCGTCCCCGACGTCGTCACGCTGGGCACGGTGCATCGCGTGCTGCAGAACCTTCTGCGCGAGCGCGTCTCCATCCGCGACCTGGGCAACATTCTCGAGGTGCTCTCGGACTACGCGCCGCAGGTCAAGGAAGTCGACCTGCTGAGCGAATACGTGCGCACCACGCTGGGTCGCGAAATTCTCGCGTCCTTCGTCGGACCCGACGGCAAGCTCGAAGCGATCGCAGTGGATCCTGTGCTCGAGCAGCGCCTGGCGCGCTGTCTCCAGGATTCGACCGCGTCGCAGGAGGACTTCATCAACCCGCAGGAAACACAAGCTTTGATGCTGCAGCTGGGTGCGATCACCAAGTCGATTCTCGACCGCGGTGTGCGACCGGCGATCGTGTGCGCGCCGCGCGCGCGGTTGGTGCTGCGGCGCCTGCTCGAAAGCGCGTTCCCCACGCTGCCGGTGCTGTCGTACCCGGAGATCGGCAAGGACGTCGAGGTCATGGTTTCCGGAATGCTGAAGATCGCTCCGAGCGAGCCCGGCCGCGCAGCGCGCGCAGCCGGCGCGACCGGCCGCGAAGCGGCGGCGCGCGAAGAGCAAACTGTCGCAACGTAGGTGTGCGATGTCGGACACGAACGGAATCAAGGCATACGGTGACACGCGCACGAAGCTGCGCGAGCGGCAGATCCTCGAGCACCAGGAGCTGGCGCGCCGCATCGCGCTGTCGATTGCGTCGCGCACGCCGTCGCGCGTCGACGCGGCCGATCTCATCAGCGCCGGCATGATGGGTCTGATTCGCGCCGTGGACCTGTACGATCCTTCGCGCGGCGTACCGTTCGAGCCTTTTGCCGCCCCGTACATCCGCGGTGCCATCATGGATCACCTGCGCGCACAGGATCCGGTGCCGTACTCCACGCGGCGCAAGATCCGCAAGCTCGAGAAGACCTCCGCCGATCTGCAACGCACGTTGAAACGCACGCCCACCGAAGGCGAGCTGGCCGACGCCATGCAGGAAACCGAGCTGGACGTGGCCAAGCTGATGACGCAGGCGCTCAGCGTGCCGATGTTCGCGGGCGACGAGCTGCCGCAGCACTTCGACGAGGCGGTGGGGGGCTCGCCGCATCCCGACGCGCTCTCGCGCTTGGAGAGCGAGCAGCTGCGCAACGTTCTGGTCGGGCTGCTGCAG
>JBFJHN010000063.1:0-8193 GCA_041613275.1 Candidatus Krumholzibacteriia bacterium
AACGAATCGCTGTCGATTTCACGCCTGAGCGCGCGTAGATCAATGGCCATGTCTTTGGCCGTCTGATAGCGCTCGTCGGGACTCTTTGCCATCGCCTTGCGGATGATGCGTACGAGCTCGGCCGGGACGTCGGTGTTGAGCTCGTGCAACGGTCGCGGCTGGTCGCGTATGAGCGCATGCATGACCTCGACGCTCGACGGCGCCTGGAACGGCTGCGCTCCTGCCGCCATCTCGTAGAGGATGCTGCCGAACGAGAAGACATCCGAGCGATGATCCAGCTGCTGGCCGCGCGCCTGCTCGGGCGACATGTAGGCGACCGTGCCCATGACGGTGCCGGGACGCGTGAGGCCATCGCTGGCCGACTGCACGACGGTCTCGTCCTGATCGCCGGCGGTGTCGGGTGCTGCAAGCTTGGCCAGACCGAAGTCGAGGATCTTGGCGATGCCGTCCTCGCGCACCATGATGTTGTCGGGCTTCAAGTCGCGATGGACCACGCCTGCCTGATGCGCGGCGTGCAGCCCCTCGGCCACCTGCACGGCGACCGCCAGAAGCTCACGCAGCTCGAGCTTCTGCGCGGCCAGCAAGGCGCGCAGCGTCTGGCCCTTCACATACTCGAGACTGATGAAGTGCTGGCCGCCGTCCTCGCCGATCTCGAAGATCGTCGTGATGTTCGGATGGTTGAGCGCCGACGTCGCGAGCGCTTCCTGCTTGAACCGCTGCAGTCGCTCGGGGTCGCGCACCGCTTCGGCAGGAAGCAGCTTGAGCGCCACCTCGCGTGCCAGCTTCGTGTCCTGCGCCTTGAACACCTCGCCCATGCCGCCGGCACCGAGCGGTTCCAAGATGCGGTAGTGCGACAGCGTCTCGGGCGGTGACATGTACGAAATCCTTCGTTTCGCGTGCGGCCGCGGGAATGCAACCGCCGTGGCGCATCGGATCGGCGTGCGCGCAGGATACCGGATTCGCGGCTTTCTGGCAGTGACCCGTTGGAACCGTTCCGCTCGTTTGTACGCTCAGAAGAGTCCCGCTGCGAAGCGCAGGTCCACGCGGACGTCCTGCGGTCGATCCGGCCCCATCGGAAACGACGTGTCCAGCCGCAGGAACGAGGCCCGGCCGAAGGGTCCCAGGAAGTACTGCAGGCCGATGCCCGCGGACGTGAGCCAAGATTCACGCGTTCCGCCCCAGGTGCGTCCCGCGTCCGCCCACGGCACCAGCTGCAAGCGTGCACGGCGCAGCAACGGAATCTTTGCGGCGCGGAAAACGTCGTACGGCACCAAGTACTCGAGCCTCGCGTGCAGCTCGCTCGTGCCCACTTGCGTCCGGCGGTCGAAGCCGCGCACCATCTCGACGCCGCCCAGATCGGCTGCAGCTTGTTCGGGGACGTTGCCGCCCGTGCGCGCCCATCCACCCTGGAGCACGAGCTCGTGTCGCGCCAGGTAGCGGCGCACCGCATAGTCGACGTCGGTGCGGTTGAACGTGAAGTCCCCGGCCAGAGCGCCGCCGGCGATGCGGTGCGCCACCGTCACCTGCCAGAGCGCGCTCTCGAGATCGCCCACACGGGCGCCCAGCACCGCAGCGCGCTCGATACCTTCACGCACCGGCCGATTGATGCGCGGCAGGTCGCCGCCGAACAGCGCAAACTTCGTCGTCAACGGGACGTTGGTCTGCTTGCTTGCCTCGTAGCCCGCCGAAACGCGAACGTAGCGCTGCGGGCGCGACACGAGGTACGCGCCACCGCCACGGCGGCGCAGATAGTCCTGCGCGTCCTCGGCCCCAATCAGCGCACGCACGCTGTTCGCCGTCGGGCGATTGCCCCCGTACGGCACCACGCGATCCTCGTAGTGCACCTGTGCGGTGAGATAACCGTGCGGCGCAAGCGGGATCGACAGACCCTCATAGTGCCGGAACTTCTCGGAGCCGCTGGCGTAGGCGCCCTGCAGCTGCAGCCACGGGCCATCGATGCCCAGCGGCTCGAGCGTCATGCCGCCGCCGAACACGAACCCTTCGCTGCGGTTGTAGTCCCACAGCCGCGTGGCCAGGTCGAAGCTCAGGCCCAGGCGCCACGGGCGCCTGCGGTTCTGCTTGCGGAACTCGTCGATGCCCAGCGAGTCGAGCGCCGCGAGAACCGAGTCGCGGAACGCCGCGTCGAACGCGGTGACGTCCGATTCGAACTGGGAGGTGTCGTCACGCTGCAGCTTCTTGAGGAGATCACCGCGACGCACGGAGTCGGCGGGCGCCGTTTGGGCGAAGCCCGCCGACGCGCTGAACACGCCGAACACGATGCCCACGAGAGCGCACACGCCCCATGCCCACACCGCAGGACCGCGCACGATCAGCGCTCCCCGAAGATGCGACTGTCGTAGCCGGTGTCGAACTCGAAGTCGTCGCGGTACAGCGCCACGGCGACGTGTTCGGGCATGAACCCGGTCCAGCCGCCGCGCAGCTCGACCTCCATCATCATCTTCGTGAACACCCATTGCCCTCCGGGCAGCTCGCCCCAATGGCGCGAGATGCGTCCGATGTCTTTCACAAACATGGGGAACGGGTTCTGCTCGAACTCGAACTCCTCGTGGATGATACGGTACGCGTCGGTATCCACGTAGACGATTCCGGAAGGCAGAGGCTTGAAGCTGGACTTGGGCTTGAAGGCGATCTTGAAGATGACGTGATCGACCTCGATCGTGCGCTCCAGAAGCTCGAAATCGAACTCCTGCTGCTCTTCGAGGAAGAACGGCATCTCGACGAAGTCGCTATAGCCGTCGGACTCCACGCGCACGCGCCCCTTGCTGCCCGATTCCTCGTCGTCGTCGGGCACCCAGGAGTCGTCCTTGCGCTTGTACTTGCGAAGGTTCTCACCTAGCTGGACGGTGCGCGCGAAACCGTCGGCGTCCGCGTACATGCGGAACACGGCGTCGCGCACCTCCTTGCGCGATCTCCAGCGCAGCGCGGTGCGCACGGTCAGCGTGTAGGTCATGTCGTCGTGACCGGCCAGCCGCGTGCGCTCGCCTTCGACACAACGACGGATGATCTCGCGCAACCCCACCGGCTTGGCGGTGACACGGCTGGTGTCGGTGGTTCCATACACGGGCGGGAGGACGAGGAGCGAGTCGCGCGGCACCTCGCGGAGCGGCGGGCGCTCGCGCACTTGAGCGGCCGCTCGCGGCGTGATTACGGCAAAGGCGAAGACGCCAAGCAGCGCGCCGCCCCACAGCGCGTTGCGAAGCAGCGCGGATCGGGCCGCGGAGCCACTGCGGCGTGCTCTGGGGGGCCGAGTCGACATCGAACCTCCGCAGGGGCGCGGTTGTTGGGAGAAACGGAAGGCTCGCACGGGAAGTTACGCCGTTTTGGGCTCCGTGCGCACCTAGTCGCGCGCGCGGCGGGGGGCGGCAGGGTCGGGGACCTTCTCGACGACGCGCACCTTGTTGTAGCGCGTGTCGCGCTGTACCGGAACGTAGCCTGCGGCCTGGATGTTCCGCTGCAGCTGGATCTCGGCCACCGAGCACAGGTTGGTGCCGGCTGCCGACACCACGTTCTCTTCCATCATCGTGCTGCCGAAGTCGTCGGCGCCGAACTCCAGAGCCACCTGAGCCAGCTTGACGCCCTGCGTGGGCCACGACGCCTGGATGTGATCGACGTTGTCCAGGAACAGTCGTGCGATGGCCACCGTGCGCAGGTAGTCGTGTGCGCCGGCGCCGTAGCGCTCGCGCTCCCTGCTGGCGCCGAGCGAGGTGTTCTCCACCTGCAGCGTCCAGGCGATGAAAGCGCCGAAACCGTTGCCGTGTGCGGCGAGGCTCTCGTCCTGCAGATTGCGCAGCTTCTGCATGTGACCGATGCGCTGCGCGTCGCTCTCGCCGAAGCCGATCACCATCGTCGACGTCGTCGCCAAACCCAGGCGTTGCGCGATGCGCATGGCCTCCAGCCAGCCGGCGGCGCTCTGCTTCTTCGGACTCACGCGCATACGCACTTCGTCGTCGAGCATCTCCGCGCCGCCGCCGGGCAGACCGGCCATGCCGGCCGCCTTCAAGCGCACGAGGACGTCCTCCATGCTGCAGTCTTCGACCTGCGCAATGTGGTCGATCTCCGACGGCGAAAAACAGTTGAGCTCGATCTCCGGATACGCAGCGCGCAGCCAGCGCAGGAGATCCTCGTACCAGGCGAGCGGCAGATGCGGGTTGTGGCCACCCTGCATGAGGATGCGCGTGCCGCCGGCGTCGAGCAGCTCCTCGATCTTGCCGGCGATGACGCCGCGCGGCAGCGTGTACGCCTCGGGGTGGTCCTCGTTGGGACGGTAGAAGGCACAGAAATGACAGTCGGTGATGCACACGTTGGTGTAGTTGATGTTGCGATCGATCAGGTACGTCACCTGTCGTTCCGGCAGGCGTCGGAAACGTGCGCGCTGCGCCACCTGTCCCAACCCCAACAGGTCGACCTCGCGGTACAAGCGCAACGCGTCTTCGGCCGACAGGCGCTGCCCCTCGGCGCTTGCGTGCAGCAGCTTCTCGGCGCTTGCGACGGCCACGTTGCCTCCAAACTTCGCGGCCAAGACCTTAGCCCAAGCGCGTTTACGGCGCAACCGGGCACGGCCTCCGCCGCCGGGCGGGCATCGCCTCGCCACGAGCGGTGCGGCGAAGGGGGATCGGTTGCGCGCGCGGGGAGGCTTGCGGGACGCGGTCGGTCATGCGCAATGTGGAGTGATGACGGAACACGAAGATCGAAAGCGCGCCTGGACCAAGCTGCTGGAGACGAAACCCGTCGTCGTTCTGGACGGCGCCACCGGCACCGAGCTGCAGCGTAGAGGTGTGACGACGCCCTTGCCGTTGTGGACGGCAGACGCCGCGGTCCGCGCCCCGGACGTGCTGCGGCAGATCCATCGTGATTATCTCGACGTCGGCGCCGATATTGTGACCGCGAACACGTTCCGCACTACGCCGTACACCATGCGCAAGCTCGGCCGGCCGCAATCCGACGCCGTCGAGTGGACGCAGCGCAGCGTCGATGTGGCGCGCGAGGTGTGTGCGCAGGCGGGACACGGCCTGGTAGCCGGCAGCATGGCGCCGCTGGAGGACTGCTTCCGACCCGAGCTCGTGCCGCCCGGTGATGTCTTGCTGCACGAGCACGCCAAGCACGCGCGCCATCTCGCCGACGCGGGCGTCGATCTGCTTCTGGTCGAAACCATGAACACCGCGCGCGAGGCACACGATGCCGCGCAGGTGGCACTGGAAACCGGGTTGCCCGTTCTGGTGAGCATGGTTCTCGATCCGGATGGAGAGGGCGACGTGTACTCCGGTGAAGACCTCGATGTCGCGTGGGCGCACGTGCGCAGCCTGCCGGTCGACGCCTTGCTCGTGAACTGCGCGCCGCCCCACGTCGTCACCGCGGCGCTCGAGCGCATGCACTGGAAGGGCGAGACGCGACCCCGGGGCGCCTACGCGAACTTCGGCGTCGAGAACGACGTCAACGGCTGGACACCGAACGCGACAACTCCCCCCGACACCTACGGTGAGGTTGCGCGCACCTGGCAGCAGCTGGGCGCGCGCATCCTCGGGGGCTGCTGCGGCACGACGCCCGCGCACGTCCGCGCGCTGGCGCAAGCGGTCGCGAAGACGTGAGGAGTGGCGATGAAGACACGTCGTGCGGTCTGTGCATTCGTGATGGTGCTGGCGGTGCAGGCGACTGGCGGGGGTCCGCCGGCGCGCGCCGATTCGGGCGCGGCGCGTGGGATCGTGCAAAAGATGATCGAGGCCCACGGCGGCATGAAGCGCTGGCGGGAAGCGCCCACCGTGGCGTTCGAGGACACCTGGTTCCCTCCCGGCTCGGACGAGCGCACGACCTCGCGCGTCGTCGTCGAGCAGGGTGCGCGCCGCGCCTATCTCGACTTTCCGGCAAGCGGCGCGAAGATCACCTGGGACGGCCAGCGCGCCTGGAGCGTCGACTGGGAGCAGCCGGCACCGCCACGCTTCATCGCGCTACTGAGCTACTACTTCTTCAACCTGCCGTGGCTCACGCAGGACCCGGGCGTCGTCCTCGGCGAGCCGGAAACGGCCACGCTCTGGGACGATCCCACCGCGTACGTGAAGATTCGCATGTCGTTCGAAGCCGGCGTCGGCGACACGCCCGACGACTACTACGACCTGTACATCCATCCGGAGACGCACCGCCTCCACGCGTGCGGCTACATCGTCACGTACGATGAGATTCTCCCGGAAGGCGTCGAGTCCACGCCCGAGCACATCCTCGTCTACGACGCGTGGGAGACCGTCGAAGGTCTGCTCGTGCCGACGGCCATCAGCATCTACGAGGAAGACAAGACGCCGTACTACGGTGCAACGGTCGCAGGCTGGTCGTTCCGTCAGGACTTCGATCGCTCTCGACTCGACATGCCGGAGAACGCCGTCGTCGATCGCTCGAAACCCTGAAAGGCATCGCGTCCGAGCCGTTCGTTTCCGCCGGCGTGCGGCCTTACGTGGTGCGGGGCTCCCACTTGCGCCAGGACCGTGTTTTCTGGCAGTTTGTCGGGGTCGCCGCTCCCGCGGTGTTTGCTCGATGGCTCGCGTACGATTTCTCCTGCTCCTGGAGCCAAGCCGACGTGACGGCGCCGACCCACCCGATCGAACCCGCGCGGCTCAAGCCGGGTGTCGACGTGTCCAGCCTCGGCAACGGCCAACCCAGCACCGCTGCCGCACCCGATCACGGGCGCATCGTGCGCGGGCGCGCGCTCATCTTCTGGGATCCCAAGCGATCGGGTCACAAGCTCGACGCCATCGACACCGACCAGATCACGCCCGCGGCCGACTGCGTTTCGGAGAGCCTCGACTCGCTGGACGCACGCTGGAAGGAAGGCGCCTTTCGGCACCTCATGCCGAATTTTCGCGAGCGCGTGCACGCCGGTGAGACGTTCCTCATCGCCGGCGACCGCTTTGCCATCGGCTCGTCGCGCGAGATGAGCCCCGCCGGCCTCAAGGCGGTCGCCGAAGAAGTCGACGCCGAGATGGTCATCGTTTGCGGCGACAACATGGGTGACATCTTTCGACGCAACGCGCTCAACCTGGGGCTGCACGTGGCGCAGTGCAAGCAGGCGGTGCTGGACGCGCAGGACGGCGACATGTTCGCCTTCGACCCCGAATCGCGTCGCCTGACCAACGTCACGCAGGACAAGAGCTACACACCCGAACCTTTGACCGAGAAGGAAGAAGAAATCCGTCGTAGCGGCGGTGTGTTTGCGGTGGGTCGGCGCGAGTTTCGACGCTCGGTGGAAACGCCGCCGCACATCGAGTGGCCCGACGCCAACGTGGCGCGCGGGCTGACCACGACGGAGCAGATCGTCTGGGCGCATCGGGTCGACAAGAGCGAGAAGGTCGTCCCCGGCGCCACGCTGCGCGTGTACGCCGATCTCCTGCCCGCGTCGGACGGCACGGCACCGTTCGCCATTCACACGTTCAACCAGATCACCGGCGGCGACCGCATCTTCCCGCGCCAGGCGGCCATCGCCAACGACCACTTCGTGTTCACGGGCGTCGACGCCGACGACAAGCAAACGAGCATCGGCCGCGCGTTCGCCGAAACCCACGCTATGCGCAAGCCGTACTACGCCACGCCCGGCGACGGCATCTTCCACTTCTACTTCCCCGAGCAGGGTCTCGTCCTTCCCGGACAGCTCATTCCGGGAGCGGATTCGCACAGCCGCGCCTACGGTGCCTACGGTGCGGTGGGCATTGGAGTCGGCTCGACGACGTTGGGATTCGGTTGGTCCACGGGCTACGTGTTCATGACGCTCGCCAAGGCGCGGCGCGTCGTTTTCGACGGTAAGCTGCAGCCGTGGGTGACGGGTAAGGACATCGTCTTGAAGCTGCTCGAGCGCTGGGGCGCGAAGCAGTCGCAGGGCATGTCGGTGGAGTTCGTCGACGCCAACAAGCAGCTGCCCATCGCGTATCGCAACACCATCGCCAACATGATGGCCGAAGGTGAAGCACAGAACGGCATCTTCGCGCCCGACGAGATCACGCTCGCGTGGTATCGCGACAAGGGCATCACGCTGCCGTACCCCGCCATCCAACCCGGTGAGGACGCGGCGTACGCCATCGACGAGACGCTCGATCTGTCGACGATCGTGCCCATGATCGCCAAGCCGTTCAGCCCTGGGAACGCCTTTCCGGCCGACGACGTGGCCCGCGAACGCATCACTTTCGACAAGGCGTA
>JBFJHN010000064.1:0-8190 GCA_041613275.1 Candidatus Krumholzibacteriia bacterium
CACGCGAACTGGCCAACACCTTGCGCGTGGCGTCTACTTCATCGAACTCCACGCGGGGACCCAAAAGTCCACCGAAAGGCTCGTGCTCCTCGGACGCCCCAGATAGTGTCTGACGTTCCGAAGCGTCGGATGCGAGGTCGGGTCGTTGCTCCGGCGCGCGCGCGCCGCTAGGGCAGACGTTCCTCGGTTCGAGGCAAGCCCTGTGGAAGAGATGCGCTGAGCTCGCTCGACGCGCAAGGATCGCACACGCGACCGTCCGCGGTTTCGCTGGAGGCACCGACGCCTTCGACCTGCAAGGTCGTATGATCCAGACCGAAGCGTTCGCGCAGGTGCACGTTGATGCGCGCTAGCACATCGTCGCGATCGATGTCGACCGCGGTGACCACGTGCGCCGACAGGCACACGCGACCCGAGGTAATCGTCCAAACGTGCAGGTCGTGCACGTCGTGCACGCCGGACTGGCCGAGGATGGCCGAGCGGACGTCCTCGATGTTCATCCCACGCGGGGCGGCTTCCATCAGCACGTCGGTGGCCTCACGCATGAGCAGGAAGATGCGAGGCACGATGAACGCCGCGATGCCGAGCGAGATGATCGGATCGGCGCGCGTCCAACCCAGAAACATCGTCAGCAGCGCGGCGGCGACCACCCCAACGGAACCCAGCATGTCCGCGAACACTTCGAGATAGGCGCCACGGACGTTCAAGCTGCTTCGGGCACCGGCGTGCAGGAGCCGCACGCCGATCACGTTCACGATCAGGCCCAGGAGACCGATTACGAGCACGGGCAGCGTTTGAAACGGTGTCGGGTCCTGCAGGCGGTCGAGCGCCTCGCGGATGATGAAGAAGGTGACGATGCCCAGAAGCACAGCGTTGGCGACGGCGGCGAGGATCTCGGCGCGGTAGTAGCCGTAGGTCGCGTGCGGTGGCGAGGGTCGCGACGCAAACCACATCGCAAACAGCGCCAGGCCCAGCGCAGCCGCGTCGGAGAACATGTGCCCGGCGTCGGCCAAGAGCACCAGCGAGCCGCTCCACAAGCCGCCGATGAGCTCGGCCACCATCACCGTACAGGTGAGGACCAAGACGAGCGCAAGACGTTTGCGGCTCTGTTGACGGTGATCGGAATGGCTGTGCCCCACCTGGGCCCTCCTAGCGCGGCCGGCACTCGACGAGTATCAGGTTTCTGAACAACCGACGCAACACGGGGCGCACGCCGAAACCCATCTCGCTCGAGTTGCGCATCTCGAGCCGCTCGACGCGGAAGCCCGCCTTCTCGATCAACCACACCAGCTCATCCTGCCCAAACTCGTGGAAGTGCTCGGGGCTCTTGCCGAACAGCCATTCCCACGGATGGCGGCGCGGCACGCTGATGTACAAGACGCCATCGGGCCGCAGCGCGGCGCGACAACCGTCGAGGACGAAGAGCGGGTTCATGACGTGCTCGAGGACCTCGAAGCTCGTGATCGCTGCATACGGCCCCGGGCAGACGCTGTCGAGACGCTCGCGGTCCAGATCGTGCGTGCCAGTGTTCTCCAGCGTCACGCCGAAGCGCCGTTGCACTTCGCGCGCCAACGCGTTCGGCGGTCCCATGTCCAGAACGGGCGACGGGAGGCTGTCGATGAAGTCGAGCGTGACGCGAAACCGGCGCTTGGCGCCGTGGGCATAGTCGTCGCTGTCGACGGGAACCTCGGCCTGGATGCCGCTGCGGTCGAACGAGCCCTCGTCGGCGCTCATGCGCTTCCCACCGCGCGCATGCGCCGTCCGAACACGCGACCGAAGTGTGCGGCGAAGCGTGCGCCAACCTCGGCCACGCTCGGCGCGGGCTGAACGAGCTGCCCGAGCGAGGTCACGGCGCTGCCGGTCAGGCCGCACGGCACGATGAGATCGAAGTAGCGCAGGTCGGTGGCGACGTTCAGCGCAATCCCGTGCGAGGTGATCCAACGCGACACGCGCACGCCGATGGCCGCGACCTTGGCCTCGGAGGCCATCTCGACCTTGGGGGCGATCTCGGTCACGGTGCCGGAGCTCTCGCTCGCGGAACTCGCGTTGGAGCGCGCGGCGGTTTCCGCGCGTCGCACCCAGACACCGGTGCGACCCGGGACACGATGGCCAAGCACGCCGAAGTCGTCGAGCACGCCGATCAGGACACTCTCCAGATCGCGCACGTAGCGGTGCAGGTCGCACCTGTCGGGACGCAGGTCCAGGATGGGATAGGCCACCAGCTGACCTGGCCCGTGGTAGGTGACGTCGCCGCCGCGCCCGCACTCGTGCAGCTCGACGCCGCGCCGGGCCAAGCGCTCGCGGTCGAGCAGCACGTTCTCCTCGTGGCTGTCGCGTCCCATCGTGATCACGTGCGGGTGCTCGAGCAGCAGCAAGCGATCGCCGATGCGATTGGCCGCGCGCTGCTCGACGAGCTCGGCCTGCAGCTCGAGCCCGCGCGCGTACGGCACGACGCCCAGGTTCTGCACGTCACACCACGGACGTATCGCCGGCGCGGTCGTTTTGGACATCTGCGTCGCCATCCGCGACCCTTCTCGCGCTCGACCGCTAGAGCAGCGCCTTGAAGTCGGCGGTCTCGAGCGTGTGCTTCAAGTGGATCATCCACTGGTCGGCCACGGCGCCGTCGACGAGCCGGTGATCGTACGAGATGCACGAGTACATCATCGGCTTGATGACGATGGCGTCGTCCTTGGTGACGCGCACGCGTTTCTCGACCATGCCCATCCCTAAGATGGCCACCTGCGGCTGATTGATGACCGGCGTCCCGAACATGCTGCCGAAGATGCCGGGGTTGGTGATGGTGAACGTCCCGCCCTGCACCTCTTCCGGCTTGAGCTGCTTGTTGCGGGCGCGATTTGCCAGGTCGGCGACGCGTTTGTTGATCCCGACCAGCGACAGCTCGTCGGCGTTGTGGATCACCGGAACGATGAGCCCCCACTCCAGCGCCACCGCGACACCGATGTTGATGCTCTTCTTGTAGACGATGTTGTCGCCGTCGATCGACGCATTCAGCAGCGGAATGGCGCGGAGCGCCTCCACCGCCGCTTTGACGAAGAACGGCGTGACGGTCAGCTTCTGGCCGTGGCGCTGCACGAACTCGCGCTGCACCGCGGCACGCGTGTTCATGATGTTCGAGCAGTCGATCTCATAGATCGAGTGCACGTGCGCCGACGTGCGCTTCGAGTGCACCATGTGCTCGGCGATCTTCTTGCGCATCGTCGACATGGGCTCGACGACCTCGCTCGCGTCCGGCGGGAAGGTGGGCGACGGCGGCAGGATCGTGGGGCCCGTGGGCGACCGGTACGACGACGGCGCGCCGCTGGGCGCGGCCGCGGGAGCCGGTGCGGACGGAGTTGCCGGTGCGGATGGCTCCGCGGGCGCCTCACGCTGGCGCGTCGGCGACACCGCGGGTCCGCCTGCTTCGATGTACTCGAGGAGATCCTGCTTGGTCACGCGCCCCGAAATGCCGGTGCCCTGGATCTGCGAGATGTCGATGCCCTTCTCGGCGGCAATGCGCCGCACCAGAGGCGTCGAGCGCGTGCGCCGCAACTCGTCCTTGCTGGCATCGGCCGTCGCCGTGCGCGCACCCGCGCCTGCGGTCGCGGCCGCGGGCTGCTTCTCCTGCGCGCGGTCGCCGTCCGAACCGTCGGCACGCGCCGGCGTGCCCCCGCCGTCCGACTTCGCAGGCTTGTCGCCATTGTCCGACTTGTCTCCGTCGTCGGACTTGGCGGGCTTGTCGCCCGACGCATCGCTCACCTCGTCGGCGCTGTCGGCGATCGCCGCCACCACGGTGTTCACTTCCACCGTTTCGCCTTCGCCCACCTTGATCTCGGCCAGGACGCCCGCCGCCGGCGACGGAATCTCCGCATCGACCTTGTCGGTGGAGATCTCGAACAACGGCTCGTCGCGCCGCACCGAGTCACCGGGCTGCTTCAACCACTTGGTGATGGTGCCTTCGGCGATGCTCTCGCCCATCTGCGGCATGATGACGTCGGTCTTGGCCATGTCGTCTCCGTTCTCTCCTGGAGCCTGCGGCTCCACCCCCGAAGGATCCTCGTGTTTTGGCGCCGCGGCGCTCCGGTGAAGCCGCGGCAAATCCGTGCTTCGCCTGCTAGTACGCCGCCAGCTGATCGCAGGCGTTCAGGATGTCGTCGACCTGCGGGAGGAACGCGTCCTCGAGCGGCGCGCTGTAGGGAACGCCACAGTCCCGCGATGCGACGCGAAGAATCGGTCCATCCAGATATTCGAACGCCGATTCGGCGAGACGCGCCGAAACCTCGGCGCCCACGCCGCCGGTGCGCGTGTCTTCGTGCACGATGACAACCTTGTTCGTACGCGACACCGACTCCAATACCGTCTCCTCGTCGAGCGGCAACAGCGTGCGCAGATCCAGCACTTCCGCGTCGACGCCCTTGTCCGCCAGGCGGCTTGCCGCCTCCAAGCAACGATGCACCATGGCGCCGTACGTGACCAACGTCAGGTCGCTCCCCGCACGCCGCACGACCGCCTTCCCCAGCGGCACCTCGTAGTCTTCGCCCGGCAACTCCTCCTTCACACGCCGGTACAACATCTTATGCTCGAGGTAGAGCACCGGATCCGGGTCGCGGATGGCTGCCTTCAACAACCCTTTGGCATCGTACGCCGTCGATGGCTGCACGACCTTGAGCCCCGGCACGTGCTGGAACCAGCCCTCCGGGTTCTGCGAGTGGAACGGTCCACCGCGCACGCCGCCGCCGCTCGGCCCGCGTACGACCAGCGGCATCGGCTGTCCCCAACGCCAATGGCTCTTGGCCACGAAGTTGACCAGCTGGTCGAAGCCGTTGGCGATGAAGTCGATGAACTGCATCTCCACGATCGGGCGCTGTCCCATCAGCGCTGCGCCCGCGGCCGCCCCCACGAGACCCGACTCGACGATCGGCGTGTCGATGACGCGATCGGCGCCGAAGTGCTCGAGGAAACCTTCCGTCAGCTTGAATGCGCCGCCGTACTCGCCGACGTCTTCGCCCATGAGGAAGACGCGCGGGTCGCTCTCCATTTCCTCCCAGAGCGCCTGGCGGATGGCCTCCAGGTACGTCGTGGACGGCACGGATTCTCCTCGGGGGAACTTCGGTCCGGCGGCCGGCTTCGCGCGCGGGCTCCCCGTCGCCGGAGGACCCACCCGCAGAATAGCGGAAAGCGGCCGCAGGGCGCACGGCCGTGCGCCGCGGAGTGCCGGGACGAGTCTGGAGTCGGTTTGGGGAGGCTGAACGCTTGCTCAGGGCAGCGATACGGGCATCAGCTGGGGATCTTGGGCGCGCTCGCAGGACGCTGACGCTGGGCAGCCTGCAACGCCTGGATGGTCTGGCGCATCCAGTCGGCCTGCTCGGCGTGACGGATGCAGGCGCCTGCGTTCTCGGCGAACACCTGGAGCGCCTTGAGGTCCTCGTCGTCGTAGTGGACGTCGGGCTCGGTGCTGCCGACGTTGAGCACGCCGACCAGCTCGCCGCGCACGTGGATCGGGACGATCATCGCTTCCGACATCGCCCTGCCTTCGTTCTTGGACTTCGGCAGACCCGTCATGTTTCGCGGACCGAGAATGCGCGGCTCGCCGGCTTCGGCCACGCTGCCTGCGATCCCGCCGCCCACGGGTTCGCGCGAACCGAGAGCACGCGCCATGTCGCCGTTGCCCGTCGCCGACTGAACCACGAGCTCGTTCGTGGCCGTGTCCATGAGCATCAGCGAAACGCGGTTGCAGTTGAAGATCTCACAGCACGTCGTCGTGATGGCATCGAACACGGCTTGCGTGTTGGTTTCGCTGCCCATGATGCGGCTAATGTTCAGCAGCGCCATGAGGCGTCCGTGCTGTTGGCGCATCCGCTCGATGCGCTCGCGCTCGAACCGCTGCAGGCTCTGGTACAGGGCGTTCAAGCTGCGCTGCTGCGTGGTCAGATACACGATGAACGAGACGATCGCCACCGCCAGACCACCCAGCAAGACGACGTCGGTGTTGACCCACGGCCACGGAGTCTCGATGCGCCGGCGCAGCAACATGAACATCGTGGTGGCCAGTCCCAGCGTCGACACGAGCGAGATCCCGACGAGCAGGAACCAGTTGGCCCACGCGCGCCGCGCGAGCGTCGTCGGGCTGTGTGTGCTCTCGAATGTCTGGGCCATCGGGAACTCCTTCGCCGGCCGCGTCGTTCGCACGTGCTTCGTGCGCTCATCGACGTACGCCCGGAAAACGAATGCACCGGAGAGCAAGCAATGCGCGTGCCCGGGAACGGTCGGCTCATCGCGGCCGGCCGCGCCCGTCGGGCACTTGCTCGCACTCCGGTGCGTCGTTCCCGATCAGGGATGGTGCGGAGGCGTTGCGACCCCGCGCTACTTCTTGAGCGCCATCACGGCTTTCTCGGTGTTCTCGGCGAAATGCGACTTACAGTCGGCGCTGCAGAAGTGCATCTCGTAGTCCTTCACCTTCAAGGCGTGATCGGCGCTGCCGTCCATGCCCAGCTTGCAACCGCCGCACTTGGCGACGACCTTGTCCTTGGAGCCATCGGCGGCGTCAGCCGCGGCCAGAACCTGAACCATCGCGGCTTCCCCGTGCTCCTTGACGGCATCGGCCGCGCCGGCGGCTTGTTCCTTGACGGCATCGGCGGCATCGGTGGCGTGCTCGGCGACGGATTCGCCCTCCTGGCCACCACATCCGATGGCGATTGCCGCAACGAGAAGCAGCATCGCACCAAGATGAAGACGTCGGGCTCGACTCAGCATCGTGAACCTCCTGGAACCAGGGGCTGGTGGCGGACCCTCCACGGGTCGAAGCACGAGCCCTCCTTGGGAACGAAGTTGCGCGGCACGCTCGCATCCATGACGATCACAGCGAGCCGCGCCGGGCCCGCTCCGGCGGGCGCGTCCACCTTACGGCCTGCGTGCGCCCCCGCCAAGCGCGGGGATCGTGCGCGCAGGGCGCCGGAGCGCGTGGTGTCGTCTCCTGCAACAGGCGGGTGCGGCGCTCTGTTCCCGGCGCTGAGCGCCGTGGAACCTGCGGCCCCCTGAAGCCCGCGCGACACGTAGTGACGCGGCGGAAAAAAACGGGAAGAAGCGCGGCCCGCGGCGCGTTTAGTATCGGTGCCCCTTCGTTGCGGCGTGCGGCGACGGGGAGGCCGGGACCCGATCCGCAGGGAGAACCATGATCCAAGCTCGTCAGCAGGCCGAACGCACCCACGCCGAGGACCGCCACAGCCGCGCCGAGCTGCGACGCTTGCTGCAGGAGTTCTACGGACAGCGCCTGCAGAGCACCTCCGACTTGAGCACCAAGGCGTGCTGCAACGACGACACCGCGCGCCGCTTCGCCGAGGTGATCGCGCTGCTGCCCGATGAGGTGCGCGAGCGCCAGTACGGGTGCGGGTGTCCGCTGCCGGGCGACGACCTCACCGGGCTGACGGTGCTGGACCTGGGTGCAGGTGCTGGCGTCGATGCGTTCATCGCCTTGCACTGCGTGGGACCGAACGGCGCCGTGCACGGCGTCGACATGACGGCCGAGCAGCTCGATGTCGCGCGACGTCACGCGGCGACGGTGGCGCGGCGGTTCGAGCATCCGAAGACCAACATCACGTTCCACGAGGACTACATCGAAACCGCCGAGGTCATTCCCGACGCCAGCATCGACCTCGTGATTTCGGACTGCGTCATCAACCTTTCGCCTGCGAAGGACGAGGTGTTCCGCACGATCTGGCGCGTCCTGAAGCCAGGTGGCGAGTTCTATGTTTCCGACATCGCCGCCGATCGACGTGTTCCAGATGCCGTGCGCAGCGACCCGGTGCTGGTCGCCGAGTGTCTGGGCGGTGCGGAGTACGAGCACGACTGGTTCGATCAGATGCGCGACGCGGGCTTCGCGGATCCGCGCGTGGTCGAACGGCGCGTCGTGCAGCGCGAAGCGCTCGGTGAGCCCATCGTGTTCTCTTCGCTGACGGTGCGCGGATTCAAGCTCGAGAACATGGATCGCAGGTGCGAGGACTACGGCCAGCTGGCGACCTACCGCGGCAGCATTGCCAGCACGCCGGCGCGCTTCGTTCTGGACGACCACCATGTGTTCGAGCGCGACCGCCCCACACCCGTGTGTCGCAACACGGCGCGCATGCTCGTCGAGACGCGGTTGGGGCGCCACTTCGAAGTGACGGCACCCATTCGCCACTTCGGCCTGTTTGCGTGTGG
>JBFJHN010000065.1:0-8176 GCA_041613275.1 Candidatus Krumholzibacteriia bacterium
ACTGCGTCCGATGATGCCGGCGAAGCCGTAGGCGCGTTGCGCCTGACGGATGAGCAAGAGGTTGTCGGCCTTGATCTGGCGCAGCTCGCGGCGCAGCGCCCGGCTCTCCAGCGCACGCTGCAGACGCACGCGGATCTCGTCCAACGACGTGCCCTTGTTGATGTACTCGGAGGCACCCGCCTGCATGGCCTGCACGGCGTTCTCGATCGAAGCGTATCCGGTGATTGCCAGCACCGCGGCGTCCGGATCGCGCCGGCGCGCGTGCTGGATCACCTCGAGCCCGTGCTCCTGCCGCGCGGGCTCGCCGCGCGCGCGCGGAAGCTCCATGTCCACGATCACCAGATCGAATTCCTGCTCCAGCAAGAGATCTCGAGCGTCCGCAACGGTGGAAGCCTCCTGCGCCGCGTGTCCGAGCTTCTCGAGCGTCATCATCATAGCCTCGCGATGTGCGCGGTTGTCGTCGACCACCAGAGTGCGCACACGAGTCGTGACGTCGATCACCGTTCAACCTCCTGAACTCCGCGCGGCGCGGGAAGGGTCACCGTGAAAACCGTGCCGCCGTCGCCACAGTCGAACGTCACCTGTCCGCCATGGCTCTCGACGATCTTCTTGACGATCGGTAACCCCAGACCCGTTCCGATGTCGGGCTTGGTGGTAAAGAAGAGCGAGAAGATGTGCTCGCGGGCTTCATCCGCAATGCCCGGGCCGTTGTCTTCGATCTGCACCTCGTACGCAGCCGGCCCGGTGCCGTTGCTGGACGGACGATGCTCGGCGCGGACGACGACGCGCCCACCTTCGGGCGCCGCCTCGATGGCGTTGTTGATCAGGTTCTGGAACGCCTCGCGCAGCTGCCGGCGATCGACGTGCAGCGCGGGCATGTCCTTCTGGCACTCGAGCACCACGCGCACGCGCTTGTCGTTCAGCTTCTGGTTGGCGTAGGCCAGCGCCTCCTCGAGCAGCTCCTTGAGCTCCACCTGCGCAAGCTCCAGCTTGGGGTCGTTGCCGTACTGTCGCAGCTCGTCGATCTTCTGGCACAGGCTCTCGATCTCGCGCACGGCGGCGTCGATCGAACGCGTCCCCAAGCCCGGCGCCGGCAGCTCCAAGCGCGCGTTCTCGATGAACAGCCGCAGCCCGCCCAGCGAGTTGCGGATCTCATGTCCCAGCTTGGCGGCGATTTCGCCCAGGGCGGCCAGCCGTGCGCGCCGCGCCTCCTCCTGAGCCTGCTGAACCTCGTCGGTGACATCGTCGAAGGTGAGCACGTAGCAGGGACGATCGTCCTGCACCGGCCCCTTCAGCAGCTCGGGATCCACCAGGGAGATGCCGAGCTCGAACGTGCGTTCGGTCGCCGGCATGTCCGACGGGATGGACACGCGCTTGCTGATCGGAAGCGTCGTCTCCTCGGTCGGGTGGCGTCCCACCACCTGGCCGAACACCTCCAACATGGCAGGGCTCACCGCGAACAGCTCGCGCAGGTGGCGCCCGTGCAGCGATTCCCCCGGCATGCCCAACAGCTCGGAGGCGCGCGGGTTGTGGCGCACCACCGTGCCGAGACGGTTGGCCACGACCAGACCGCCCGCGATGTTCATGAGCACGAGGTCGTCCAGCCGGCGGAGCACGCGCATCTCGCTCATGAGGCGCTTCGCGCGCACGCGGTAGCCGTACACGGGAAACACGGTCGCTCCCCAGCTGAGCGCAATGACCGGCAGCACGAAGTCCAGCCAGACGTCGAAGGCGATGAACAGCACTTTCTCGAGCACGAAGTAGCCAGCCACCAGTCCGAAGCCCAGGACGACGCCGCGCCACGAGGCCAGGCGCACCATGCCGAGCGAGCCCGCGAACAGAATGGCCCAGACGATGAAGAACTGCGCCGCGCGTCCCACGCGCCAGATGTACTTGCCGGTGAGAATGGTCTCGAGCGCCTCGGCGGTCACCGTGACGTCCGAGCCGCGCCCGCCCACGGGCATGCGATGGCGCGGCGACACCCAGCGCGCGTTCGTGCCCAGGAGCAGCACGGGCACCTCGGGGAGCGCCGACGACGCGCCGAGCGCGTGCGCGGCCGTGCGCACGTCGGGCGTTCTTTCGCGATAGTTGACGATGAGATGACCGCGCGCGTCGATCGGGATGCGGCGCAGCGTCGTTCCCCCGCGCCGCAGCAGGACGGCGTCTCCCAAGCGCACGCGCACCTCGCGCACGTCCACGCCATCGTGTGCGCACACCAGCTGCAGCAGGTACGACGGAAAGAAGAGCCCGTCCATCTCGGTGACGAGCGGCACGCTGCGCACGACACCGTCGTGGTCGCCGTCGTACTCGATGCCGCCGATGCGAATCGCCTCGGGCACGTCGGGCGGCGCAGCGGATCCGAGCGCCGGGGGCTCGAGCTGGGGCAGACGCGACGCCGGTCCATAGGTCTGGGCGCCGTACTTCAGCCCCACCACGAGCCGATCTTCGGCGGTCTGCGCGGCGTCCCACCAGGGAACCAGCACCTCTTCGAGGAGCGGTGTCACGACGGCGTGCCACGTGGGCAGCTCGACGCCGACGACTTGCGCTGCGCGCGGCGCGTGCGGGCCGAGACGCTCCACCAGCGCGCGGCGAACGGGCTCCGCTGCGAGCGTGTCCATCGATGATGCCAGCGTGCGATCGTCCAGGACCAGGACGTGCACACGCTCGCGCGGCGCGGGATCGCGGAAACGCTCGCGCAGCCACATGCGCACATCGACCGTCTTGAACTCGAAGACCTCGAGCGCCCCCCAGGGGATCAGCGTGACGGACGCCAGCGCGGCCGAGGCCACGAGGCAGAACAGGCACTGGCGCAGGACTCTCGTCACGGGAGGCTCCTGAAACACGCATGCGCCCGCCGGTCGCGCGTCGGGCGGCGCGTCCGGTTCGGGCGGTTCGATTTCCCTGCCACAGAATCCCTGAAACGCAACGCTCGTACCAGACGCGGCGTCCCGCGCACGTCGAGCGACGGTCCGTAAACCATTGTAAAAAATGGATTTGCGGAGTGTCCGCGAAGACACGGAGGAAGCCCGAGTCCCTCCGTCCGTATCACCGTCATACGCTTTGGCGAACCCAAACGATACGCATTGCCCTCACGCCGGGGAGGAACGCGTCCCGGCGGCGTGCTGGCGCCGTGCGCGAGTGCGAAGGCCGAAGTGTCGCTGTGACAAGCGCGTTGCCGCCCGGCTTCGAGCACCCTCGTAATGCGGGTCTCTTTCTTCGGCCGCGAGGCACGATGCATGCGTTGACAAGCGTTCGTGGATGGTGTGCAGCTCGAGGGGCCGCGGCCCATCGGCCGAAGCCGCAGTCCGCGGCCCCTCTTCGCATCGTCCTCGCCCGAAATCTCCGCCGTTGCGCGCCCCTCTTCCCGGTGTGGTTCGCGGCCACGATTTACGCCTGTGGGGGGAGTGGTCCGGTCCCACGCTCGAGGTCCAGGGGCGCCAGCGGCACCTTTCCCTCCACGCCTTTCCCGGCGCGCCCCGCGCCGCTAGAATCTCTCGACGCGCTCGGTGTCGAACTCCCCGACAGAGAGGATTCCGCATGCGGCGGCCACGCCCGTTCCCGAAATCCGTGTCTTCCCTGCGGCTGAGCGCCCTGGCGCTGGCCGGCCTGGCCGGCGGCTGCGCCCTGGCGCGCAAAACGGCACCGCGCGTGCCGGCAACGCTGGAAGACATGGTCTTCGTGCCCGCGGGCGAGTTCTTGATGGGAAGCGAAGGCGAAGGTGCGGCTGACGACGAGCGCCCCGTCCGCCGCGTGTGGGTCGACGCCTTCTACATCGATCGCACCGAGGTCACGAACGCCGCGTTCAAAGCGTTCGCCGACTCGACGCGTCGCCTGTATCCGAACAACCCCATGTGGGACGAGGAGTACTTCCTGAACAACCCCGACCATCCGGTCATCAACATCACGTTCCAGCAGGCTCAGGCCTACTGTGCGTGGAAGAACAAGCGCCTGCCGACCGAAGCCGAATGGGAGAAGGCCGCGCGCGGAACCGACGGACAGGTCTACCCGTGGGGCAACGCGTGGGACGAAACACGCATGAACTTCTGGGGGGACTCTCACGGGCCGGACGTCTTCTACAACACCGCGCCGGTGGGTTCGTTTCCCGCAGGGGCAAGCCCGTACGGCGCCCTGGACATGATCGGCAACGTCTGGGAGTGGTGCTCCGACTGGTTCGACGAGCACTACTATTCCAAAGGCTTCGATCGCAATCCGCGCGGACCGGAAGAGCCCACGCCCTGGCGCGTCGTGCGCGGCGGCGGCTTCTCCAGCCCGCGCCGGCCCATCGGGGACTCCACGGTCGCCAACCGCAGCAAGAACCACCCGAGCCTGCCGATCCATCACGTCGGCTGTCGCTGCGCCTGGTCTCCCAAAGACTGACTCAAGCCGACACGCGCCCGCGCATGAGCAGTGCGTACACGACGAAGCTCGTCCCGAAGGTGACGAACCATGCGTACGTGTACAACGTGTCGAAGAAGCCTGGATCGGCCACGGCACCGCCCGGCGTGCTGGCCGCGCGCAGGAACCCCGGCACGACCGGCGCAATCGCCACGCCGAGAGCCACGAGCGCGCGCGGATTGAAGCCGCCCGCGTAGCGGTAGGGTCCGTGGGGATCGAACAGCGCGCGTAAGTCGAGTCGACGCCGGCGCAGCACCCAGTAGTCGCAGATCAGGATTCCCGCCAGCGCCCCCATCAGGCTCGAGTAGCCGATGAGCCAGGTGAAGATGTAGTCGCCGGCGGTGTTCATGACGCGCCACGGCATCATGACGACACCCAGCACCGCAGTCAGCAGGCTTCCGGTCAGGAACGAGATGCGGCGCGGGTTCAGGTTGGAGAAACCCGTGGCCGGCGCCACCACGTTGGCGGCCATGTTGGTCGTGATCTGCGCCATCATGATCACGAGCATGGCGAAGAAGACGACGAGCGGCTCGCCGAAGCGCGCGACGAGCTGCACCGGGTCCCAGATCGCCTCCCCGTAGACGACCATCGTGGCGCTGGTCACCATGGCGCCGATGAACGAGAACGCGAACATCGTGGTCGGAAGTCCCAGCGCCTGGCCGAGCATCTGCTCGCGCTGGCTGCGCGCGTAGCGCGTGAAGTCGGGGATGTTGAGCGACAGCGTGGCCCAGTAGCCCACGTTGGCGGTCAAGCCCGGCCAGAAGATGCGCCAGAACGAGCGCCCGCCCGCGTCGCCGCGCAGCTGCTCCGCGCCGCTGACGATCCCGTTCCAGCCGTCGGCCGCGCGCAGCGCCCACACCAGGAGCAGGACGCCGCCCAGCAGCAGAAGCGGCGCGCCGAAAGACTCGAGCACCTTGATCCCGTGCATCCCGCGCAGCAGGATCACCACCTGGATTCCCCAGAACAGGAAGAACGCGATCCACGCGTGCCCGCCCACATCGCTCCAGCCCGGCCACAGCACCGCGATCAGGGTGTCGAGCGCCGTGCCCCCGATCCACGTCTGGATGCCGAACCAACCGCAGGCGACGATCGAGCGCAGCAGCCCGGGAATGTGCGCTCCCTGCGTGCCGAAGCTGGCGCGACACAGCACCGGAAACGACACGCCGTACTTGGTGCCGGAGTGCGCGTTCAACACCATGGGAACGAGCACGATGGCGTTGCCGAGGAGAATCGTGATCAGCGCCTGCCACCAGGCCATGCCCTGCGCGATCAGGCCTGCGGCAAGCAGATACGTCGAGATCACGACGCTCATGCCGATCCACAGCGCGGCGATGTTGTACACGCTCCAGGTGCGTTGCGCGATGCTCGTCGGCGCAAGATCCGAGTTCCACAGTGGGCTCTGCGAAACGTCCTCGCGCAGCTCGACGAAATCGTGAGACGCGTGCGTCACGTGCAACCTCCCGAGTCCAGACGTGGGCCTGCAACTTCGCATCATCATGGCCGGGCGCGTCCGACGTCCGGCGTGGCTACGCGCCGTCCGACGTCAGGCAGCCGAGCTGCCGTAGCCCCTCGTAGACCACGATCCCCGTGGCTACCGCCAGGTTGAGGCTGCGCGCTTCGTTCCACATGGGAATCGCATAGCACGCGTCCGGGTAGCGCTCGAGCAGCCCCTTGTCCAGGCCGCGTGTTTCGCGCCCGAAGACGACCAGGTCGCCGCGCTCGAAGTCGATTTGCGTGTACGGGACGCGCGCGTGCGTGGTGAGCAGGTGCATGCGGCTTCCTGGGAGATCCCCGAGAAGCGCCTCGAACGAGTCGTGGTAGTAGACCTCGGCGTGCGGCCAGTAGTCGAGCCCGGCACGGCGCACCGCGCGCTCGTCGACGTCGAACCCCAGCGGCTCGACCAGATGCAGCGGACAGCGGGTGGCCATCGCCAGGCGGCCAATGGTGCCCGTGTTGCCGGGGATCTCCGGCTCGACGAGGACGATCCGCAACGGCGGATCGTCGCTCGGCGGAACACCGGGATGCGAACGCGTTGCGCCTACTCCTTGCCCAGGAGCGCCTTGCACTCCTCGGTGAGAATCGGCACCACCTCGAAGAGGTCGCCGACGATGCCGTAGTCGGCGTTCTGGAAGATGGGCGCGTTGGCGTCCTTGTTGATCGCAACGATCACCTTGGAGGTGCGCATGCCGACGAGGTGCTGGATGGCGCCGGAGATGCCGCACGCCACGTACAGCGTCGGGTTGACCACCTTGCCGGTCTGGCCGACCTGCCGGCTGTGCGGCTGGTAGCCGGCGTCGACCGCAGCGCGCGAGGCGCCGACGGCGCCGCCCAGCGCATCGGCCAGCGCTTCGATGATCGCGAAGTTCTCCTCGGACTTCAGCGAGCGTCCGCCCGAGACCACGATGTCGGCTTCGGTGAGCTCGACCTTGCCGCCCGAGGTGCTGACAAACTCCTGGACCACGGCGCGCGGCGGCTTCTGTACCGCATACGCCAGCTTCTCGACGTTGCCCGCGCTGCCGTTCTCGGTGGCCGCCGGATAGGTGTGCGGACGCAACGTGGCGACCTGCACGCCCTTGTTCTGCAGCACGAACTCAGCGTTGACCTTGCCGGTGAAGATGGGGTGCACGACGCGCAGGTAGCCGTCGTCGCCGACTTCCATCTCCACGACGTCGGTCGCGAGCGCCGCATCGGTGCGCACGGCGAGAGCGGGGGCCAGGTCCTTGCCCATCGACGTGTCCGCGAAGAGCACGATGTTGAAGCTCTGCTCCTGAACCAGGCGCGTCAGCGCCTCCGTATAGCCCTCCGACGAGTAGCCGGCGTACGACGCATCGTCGATCTGCTTGACGTCGACGCCGTGCGCGGCCCAGTTGCCGGCGGCGCCGTCGAGACCCTGGCCGATCAGCACGCCGGCCAGCTCGCCGCCCGTTTTCTCGGCCACCGCGCGTCCGGCGGTCAGCACTTCGAGCGACGTCTTGCGCAACGCACCGTTCGTGACTTCTCCCACGATGAGAATCTTGGCCGCCATGTTCAGATCACCTTCGCTTCGTTGCGCAGCAGCTGCACGAGCTCGCGCGCCGCCTCGCGCGCCTCCCCCTCGATGAACTTGCACGTGCCGCGCTCGGGAAGCGCCATGACGCGCATCTGCAACGTGCCCGAACCCGCCGCTCCCACCTGTTCGGCGCCCAGGTCGAGATCGGCGGCCGACTTGGTCTCCACCGGTTTCTTCTTGGCCTTCATGATGCCGGTCAAGCTGGCGTAGCGCGGCTCGTTCAGACCCTTCTCACAGGTGAACAGCGCCGGCAGCGCGCATTCGATGACCTCTTCCCCGCCGTCGACGCGCCGGCGCACGGTCGCGCGGCTCGCATCGTCGGCCAGCTCGAACGCCTGGATCATGTTCACGTGCGGCAGGTCCAGCATCTCGGCGACCGCGGTCGCCACCGTCGAGGCGTTGTCGTCGATCGCCATCTTGCCGGCGAAGACGACTTCGAAGCTCTCGGCCCGGAGCGCCGCCGACAGCGCGCGCGCCGTTGCCAGGACGTCCTGCCCCTCGAAGGCATCGTCGCTTAGGTGCACGGCGCGATCGGCACCCATGGCCAGCGCCGTCCGCAGCGTTTCGACCACGCGCGCCGGCCCCAACGACACCACCGTGACGCTCGAGTCGCCGCCCACCTTCTCCTTGGTGACCAGCGCCTGCTCCACCGCATACTCGTCGTACGGGTTCATGACGTACTTGATGCCGTCGCGCACGATGTCCTTCTCGTCCCCGGCAATGCGAATCTTC
>JBFJHN010000066.1:0-8099 GCA_041613275.1 Candidatus Krumholzibacteriia bacterium
CGCACCTCGGTCGTGCCGTCCGGAAGGAAGACGCGCCCGGCGATGGAACCGCCGGTCGCGGGCCAGCCGCCCGTCGGGTAGACGTTCGAGATCGACGCGATGTCGTCGAGGACGTCGATCGTCGCCATCTGAACGCCGACGCTGCCGGCCGACGGATCGATGAACGGGTACATCGTCTCGAATCCGGCGAAGGTCAATCCGCCGGAGTAGGGCGCGGGCGGGCAGCCCGAAGGCACATCGGCATCGCCGAAGAAGCCGACGGCACCGCTCGTTTGCGTGTGCGCCAGGTTAATCGAGTGACCGAACTCGTGCGTCACGACGCCGCCGAAGGACGCGCCGCCGGCATCCGCCGGATCCACGGCTGCACCGTTGACGACGGCCCAGCTCTCGACCAGATCGGGAAGCCCGATCAATGCGAAGTCGGGGCTTGCGATTCCGAGCACCCCCGGCGGCGCGCCAAAGAAGCCCGAGATGATCGAAGCGTCGTCGTCGTAGAGCACGTGAATGCCACCGCCGTTGAACGTGCCGATGACCAGCCCGGCGTTGGCACCCACGATGTCGGGGAGGCCGATCGTGGAGAAATCGCCCGTGACCACGCCGTCGAAATACGATGTGGCGACGGCGTTCCACTCGGAGAAGCCGTTGGCGACCAGCGCGTCGGCCTGTGCGTTGGTCAACGGGCCGAAGCCGCCGAGGTCGGTGTACACCGGAACGGGCCCGGGCGCGTAGGCGTACGGGGTTTGCGTTGCGGTGTCGAAGATGATCAGCGGCCCGCCCGCCCACGCGGGGGCCGCGAGCGCCACCAGCGCCGCGAACACGCCGAGGATGCGTCGAGGTGCTTCAGTTTTCTTCATTGGTCAGCACCCCCATCTCGACCCAGCCGAGATCCACCGCGCGGCGGACCAGCGAGAGAAACTCGTCCTCGCGCACGGCGCCTTCGGGCATGCCGAAGAACTTCTGCTGTGCTTCGCTCAGGAGGTTGGGATCCATGCTTACGTTCGTGAACAGTCCCTGGTTGTTGATGGCGTTGCACGTGAGGTTGTTTTGCACCTCGAACTTGCCCTGGAACAGCCCCACCGTCGTGCGCAAACCGGTCATGGCGGCGGCCTGATACAGGAAGAGCACGACGTCCTCGCCCTGCGCGTAGCGCGGCCAGCCGTCGGGAGTGCAGTTGAGGTTCACGTAGCCGTTTCCCATGTCACGGGGTGCGATGAGGCCGTACTGGCGGAACGTGTAGCTGCCCTGGACTTCTCCGAGCAGGCACTCTTTGACGGAGAGAGTGACTTCCGTGTACGGCACGTTGTTGCCGTCGATTCCGTCGGTGACCTGCTCGACACGTCCGGCGACGATGATGTCGGACAGCGCAATGAGGTCCACGATGGTGCGATGCTTCACGCTTGCGGCATCAGCTGGTGCGCCCCACAAAGCCACGAGATACAACGAGAGAAGGGCAAGGAGCGGGGGCCGAATTCGTCGTCTCATCGGAGCACCTTTCGGCGAACGCGGTGACGCCCCGGGTGGCGAACCGCCGGGGTCGGTCTTGTGTTTTCTTGCGAAGGGACCTCTACACTAGCACCACGAAGTCGCGAAGCCATCGCAAAAGCGCCGGACATCACCAGATTTACGGAGTGCAAACGTTGTGTAGACGCATGACGACATGGTCGTACACGACGATGTGGCGTCGCGAACGACGATGTAAAGAAAACCGACGTTGACATGCAGTGACGCAAGCAGAATCGACATGACACTTCTCGTGAAACGCGAATCTGCGGCTTGCGTTCGTCAACTCAACCGACTTTCGTCTCCGGCTGATCGGCGATCGACGACCCTTGCGCTGCGAGGACCAATCAGGGCGGGAAACTACGGTGTGACACCCCGTTACATCCACAATTGCAACGTGTCGCGAAAGGGAGGATAATTCGGGCGGCCCGCGACGGGGCGAGACCGTGATGACATCACACCACGAGATTCTCCGTATATTAATGTAGGGGTTTCGCCTGCTCCCCCCTGGCTGGCGCTCGCACACCGCGTGGGCATGCCGAGCCCGATTTCCTCGTTCCAAAGAGGGGGGAGGCCATGATGCCCGCCCGTTGCTTCGTTTCTCGCGCGTTGATGGCGACGGTTGCCGGTGCCCTTGTGGTGTCGATGATTGCACCCGACGCCAGCGCGCTCAGCCGCGTGCGACGCGAGATCTGGTCGTACCAAGGCGCCATCCCAAGCGCTCCCAGCGAAACCGTCGTCGACGTCTCGTTCTTTGCCAGCGTCGGCGACATGGACCTACCGTCCCGCATCGTCTTTGCGGTGACCATCCTCGATGGCCAAGATCAGGAGCACACGCTTCTGCGCTATCGGTGGGGCCGCTGGGAAAACCTGCCCGATCCCGGAACGCCCGTGCAGGTGTTCTTGAGCTTCGCGGTGTCGTGCGACGGCCGCGGTTTGGTCACAGCCCGTCCCCTCGCGACCACGTTCACCTTCTGCAACCTCGGTCAGGCCGATCCCGAGGAGCGCGACATCGACAACTTCGAGACCTTCGCGGTGCAGACGAGTGGCTCGTTCGGCATGGTGATCATCGATCGCGGCGGCTATCGCGGTGACACTCCGACGCCTCCCGACGCCTTCGCGTGTACGGGCGCATTCACGCCGGGTCTCACCGAGTCTCAGGCGCTCGAAGATCTGCGCGAGAAGAAGAACGAATGGGCCAATCGATTGCACGACGAGCTGCCCGGATCCATCGGCATCTACTTCAACCGCGAGGGCACGCAGTGCTCCGGCACGATTCCTCCGGGTGTACCGGTCAAGCTGTTCGTCGTCGCGCGCATGGAGGGTTTGAGCGAGTGCGGCATCGCGGGTGCGGAGTTCCGATTCACCGGCATCCCCGGTCGATGGACGACGCACTCGGTTCCCGATCCGGAGATCGTCGCCATCGGAGACCCGCTGCTCGAGGGCACGGCGATCGGCTTCCACTGCAAGCGTCCCGAAGACGGCACGAGCGTGCTCTACGAGATCGATGTCGTGGCTGACGAGGCCATGAACGACGTGCAGTTCCAGATCGAGTCGCGCGACCCGCCGGCCAATCCCAACTTCCCGTGCCCGCTCTTGGTGCTGTGTGATCGGCCGATCTACACGAAGGTGTGCGTTGACGGCTTCGAATGCTTCATCAACCCGACGAAGGCCGTCCCAGAGCGCTGCGCCACACCCGTGGCCGTCGAGGGCACGACCTGGACGCAGGTGAAGTCGTTGTTCCGTTGAGGACGGTCCGTTCGAGAGTCTCGTGACGTCAGGTTCCCGCAGCCCGGCGGGGCGTGCCTCCGGGACGCGATCGCCGGCTCTCGCAGGTGTTGCCGCAAGTTGTGGTGCGCATAATGGGCCCGGACGGATCCTGGGCCACTGTCGTGTGCCCCGCCGAGGCGAGATCGGTCGACAGGGCCTCGCCACGGCACGCCAAGTGGCAGACCCATTCTTCGAACCACAACGGAAATGCCCCCTTGACAACCACTTAGGCAGTCCTCTTTGCGCCGCTGCATCCACGGGCGCCACAGCGCCGAATTTTCCCGTAACCGCCATGCGGCTTGAAACAACACGCCACGGAGGCGTGGACTGTAAACGGAGTGCACGACGAGGAGGACCATCATGTCGGGTCGGATCGAGAAGTTCATGAGCAAGCGGGCCGTGACCGCGCTGGCAGTGGCAGCGTTCTCGGTGTCTGCGATGGGTTGCGGCGATGACGAGGGCATCACCTCGATTCAAGAAGATCCGGCGGAGCTGCGCGCGATCCACCTGTCCCCGGACGCCCCGGGCGTCGACGTGTTCCTCAACGCAGGCTCGCAGGCCGCGGTGACCAACCTCGAGTTCGAGCAGGGCACGGGCTTCCTCGAGGTGGATGCTGGCACGTACCAGATCGACGTGGCCCCGACGGGCACGAGCGCAAACGACGCCGTGTTGAGCGTGCCAGGCCTGCAGCTCAGCCCGGGCACCTCGTACACCGCGGTGGCCTACAACACTCTGGGTGACATTGCGGCTCTCGCGCTGGTCGACGATTTCAGCGGCTTGGCGAACGGCAACATCCGCGTGCGCGCCGTTCACACCGCCTCTGCGGTCGGCCAGGTCGACATCTGGAACATCCCACAGAGCGGCAGCCCGGCCATTCTCTATGAGAACGTCGACTTCGGCGTGGCGGGCGGCTACCTCGACCTGCCTGCCGGCGCCTACACGCTGGGCTTCGACGTGGACAACGACGCCAATCCGGACGTGGTCTTCGCGCTTCCGAGCTTGAGCGCCGGTACCGTGGCCAACGTGTTCGCGGTCTCGAACTCGATGGGTTCCGTTTACCTGCTGGCACAGCTCACGGATGGCACCGTCGCGCGCATTGACGCGCAGTAGACTCGGACGAGCCAGGCGCGGCGGCGCCTGGCTCGCCTCCCCCCCGAACGAGCGAGTGAGCCCATGCGATACGAACTCGCAAGCATGCTTCCCGCCCCGGCCGAACACGTGTACCTTTGGCACACACGCCCTGGAGCCTTCGAACGTTTGCTGCCGCCATGGGAGAGCGTGCAGCTTTTGGCGTCCGAGGGTCCGTTCGAGCGCCAGCGCGTGCGACTGGGCGTGGGCGTGGGACCGCTGCGCATCACGTGGACGGCTCAGCACCACGATGTCGAGCCGGGCCGGCAGTTCGTCGATTCGCAGGAAGACGGTCCCTTCGCCGCATGGACGCACGCACATCGCTTCGAGGCGGTCTCGGCGGAGACCAGTCGCATGGTGGACCGCATCGAGTACCGACTGCCGGGTGGGTCGTTGGGGAATTGGCTCGCCGGCGCGATGGTGCGTCGCAAGATCGCGCGCATGATGGCCTACCGTCATCGCGTGTTGCGTGGAGATCTCGAAGCTCACGGTCGGTCGAACGGAAAGAGCGCAGCCATGAATGTCGCAGTGATTGGAGCCAGCGGCCTGGTGGGATCGGCGCTCGCGCCCTTCCTGACCAGTGGCGGCCACGAGGTACGCCGGGTCGGGCGCTCGAAACGCTCCGGCGTGGCGAACTCCTTCACCTGGGATCATACGCAAGGCCACATCGAAGACGGAGCGCTCGAAGGCGCCGACGCCGTGGTCAACCTGGCTGGGGAAAACATCGGCGAGCGCTGGACCGAAGAACGCAAGAAGGCGCTGCGCACCAGCCGCGTCAACGCAACGCGATTTCTCAGCGAACGCCTGGCTGCCATGGAGAACCCGCCATCGACTCTGGTCTGCGCGTCGGCCATCGGCTACTACGGCGATCGCGGCGACGAGCAGCTCACCGAGCAGAGCGCGCGCGGCACCGGGATGCTCCCCGAGCTGTGTGAGGACTGGGAGCAGTCCACCGAGGCGGCGCGCGAACGCGGAATCCGCGTCGTGCACGTGCGCTTCGGACTGGTGCTCAGCCCGCGCGGGGGCTCGTTGGCGCGCATGCTGCCGCCCTTCCGCTTGGGTCTCGGCGGCAAGCTGGGAGACGGGAAGCAGTTCATGAGCTGGGTGTCCATCGACGACGTCGTCGGCGCCGTGCATCAGGCGCTGCAGGACGCGACTCTCGAGGGTCCGGTCAACGTGGTGGCTCCACAACCCGTGCGCAACGACGAGTTCACGCGAACGCTGGGGCGGGTGCTTGGCCGCCCGACCCTCTTCCCGGTTCCACCGTTTGCGCTCCGTACGCTCTTCGGCGAGATGGCGGACGCACTGCTGCTGTCGAGCACGCGCGTTCTGCCCGAGAAGCTCGCGCAGTCAGGCTACTCCTTTCGTCATCCGACGCTCGAGGGTGCGCTGCGGCACCTCTTGGGACGTTGACACGGGTTCGGGGCGGGACGACGATGACGCAAATGCACGAGGAAACGGAAAGCATCATCCGCATCGGCATCTCTTCGTGCCTGCTCGGCGAGCGCGTGCGCTACAACGGTGCGGGAAAGCGCGATTCCTACGTCAACGACATCCTGGGGGGATTCGTGGAGTTCGTGCCGGTGTGCCCCGAGGTCGAAGTCGGCATGCCGGTACCGCGTGAAGCCATTCGACTGCAGTCGAAGGATGGCGAGGTGCGGCTGGTGGGCTCCAACAGCGGCACGGACCACACCCAGGCGATGAAGACGTATTCGCGACGCAAGGCGCGTGAGCTCGGTAAGCTCGAGCTGTCCGGCTACCTTCTCAAGAAGGACTCGCCCAGCTGCGGCATGGAGCGCGTACGCGTGTACGAGGGCGAAGGCCGGCCGCGAAAGAACGGCGTCGGAATGTTCGCGCAGCATCTGATCGACGCCTTCCCGGAGCTGCCATTCGAAGAGGAGGGCCGTCTCCATGACGCGCGCCTGCGCGAGAACTTCCTCGAGCGGGTGTTCGCTTACAAGCGCTTGCAGAACCTCTTCCGACCGCGCTGGTCGCGCGGCGACCTCGTGCGCTTCCACACGGCCGAGAAGCTTCTGCTGATGGCGCACGAGCCGGCGACCTATCGCGAGCTGGGCCGCCTGGTCGCACAGGCCAAACAGGTGGAACGGCGTGCTCTGGAGCAGCGCTACCGCACGCTCTTCATGTCCGGCATGCGTCGCCAGGCCACGACGCGCCGCCACGTCAACGTGCTGCAGCACATCCAAGGCTACTTCAAGCGTGATGCGAGCGTCGCAGACCGGCGTGAGCTGGAGAGCGTCATCGAGAACTATCGCCGGGGGCTCGTGCCGCTCATCGTTCCCATCACTCTGATTCGTCACTTCGTACGCGTGCACGACGTGGAGTACCTGCAGGGACAAACGTATCTCGAGCCGCATCCAAAAGAGCTCATGCTTCGCAATCACGTGTGAAGCCAAGCTGCAACGCTTGAAGGAACCGCGACGAGCGAAGGAGACGCCATGCCTGAAGTCCCGGAACAGCGCATCCGGGCGGTCAATCGCGCCGAGCCGGCCCCGGATGGCGAGTATGTGCTCTATTGGATGATCGCCAACCGGCGCACGCAGTGGAACTTCGCGCTGGATCGCGCCGTCGAGTGGTGTCGCGAGCTGGAAAAGCCTCTTGTCGTGCTCGAGGCGTTGACCTCGTCCTACGAATGGGCGAGCGATCGTTTCCATGCCTTCGTGCTACGAGGTAGGGCCGACAACGCCGAGCGTTTCCAGGGCACGCGCGCGGCCTACTATCCTTACGTCGAGCCCGAGAAACGCGCCGGGCGGGGCTTGGTGCAGGCGCTCGCCGAGCGCGCCTGCGTCGTCGTGACCGACGAGTATCCTGCTTTCTTCCTGCCCAAGCTGGTGGAGCGCGCGGCCAAGCGCGCCAAGGTGCGGGTGGAGGCCGTCGATTCCAACGGCTTGTTGCCGATGCGCGCTGCCGAAAAGGCCTTTCCCACCGCCTACGCGTTCCGTCGTTTCCTGCAGAAGGAGCTGCCGCGGCACTTCGACGCGTTTCCACGCCAGGACGGTTTGCGCGCGCTTCCCGACGAGCGCACGGCGCACGTGCCGCAGGAGATTCTGTCGCAGTGGCCGCGTACGCCGCTTTCGAAGCTGCGCGATCCGGGCTCGTGGTTGAAGGAGCTGCCCATCGATCACGATGTCGAGCCCACCGACGTGACGGGCGGCAGTACCGCCGGTAAGCGCGTTCTGCAGCGCTTCCTGCGCAGCCGGCTGGACGACTACGACGAGTCGCGCAACGAGCCCGAAGCGGATGCGACGAGCGGCTTGTCGCCGTACCTGCACTTCGGACACATCGCAGCCCACGACGTCTTTCGCGCCCTCGGACGCCGGGAGGAGTGGTCGCCCGATCGCCTTTCCGACAAGGCCACCGGCAAGCGCAGCGGTTGGTGGAGCATGGGCAAGAACAGCGAGGCGTTCTTGGATCAGCTGATCACCTGGCGCGAGCTGGGGTTCAACGGCTGCTATCACATGAAGAAGTACGATCGCTTCGAAAGCTTGCCCGACTGGGCGCGCGCGACGCTGGAGAAGCACGCCGACGATCCGCGCGAATCCACCTACACGCCGGACGAGCTGGACGCAGCCGAGACGCACGACGATCTGTGGAACGCGGCCCAGAACCAGCTCAAGCGCGACGGCAAGATCCATAACTACCTGCGCATGCTCTGGGGCAAGAACATCCTGGCCTGGTCGCCG
>JBFJHN010000067.1:0-8028 GCA_041613275.1 Candidatus Krumholzibacteriia bacterium
CGCGGCGGCGGCCGTCGGCTCGGTCTGAACTCTTTTGAAAACAGGGACTTGCCGTCATGTGACGCGGGCCTTTCGCTTGACTTGGCGCGCCCTCTGCTCCTTAACTCAGGAGGCGCGACGACCTGTCCGTCGAGTTGCGCCAGGGAGGACGTCGGAAACGTGTTGCGGAAGCGCAGCCTGACACGGGCGCTCGCGCTGTGCGTCGGATGGGTCGTGCTGGCGAGCGCGGCGGCCGCGGACGTGCAGCCACCCACGAACTTCGAGCTCGTGCGCAACGCCGCGCGCCGGGCCAGTGAACAGCTTGTCGACCAGCTCGGCGACGCGGCGCTTTTGTCGTCGATTGCGATTCGCGGGATCGGCGAACACGGGGGCCGTTTCCTCGTCGAGAGCACGCTGAGCAGCGTCTTGGCGCAGGGCGGCTACACCGTGCGCACGCGCCCGGATTCGGTGGGGCCGGTCCTCGAGTTCGAGATCGTCGATCTCGGGCTCACGTACACGCGGGTGTGGCGCCACGCCTGGCTGGGCGGTCGCCGGGTCGAGCGCGAAGCGCGCGCGCGGTTGTTCGCACGTTTGATCGATGCGTCGCAGACGTCCATCCTGTGGGCGCAGCAGGCCGACGCCAAGGTCATCGACGAGGTGCCGGTCAGCGAGCTGGCGCATGTCGAGGAGAAGAGCGGCGCGGAGTACATGCAGGCCGAGCTGCCGCCGCGTACCTGGAACAAGGTCGTCGAACCCGTGGTCGTCACCGGCATCGTCGTCGGCCTGATCGTGCTCTTCTTCTCGAACCAGAGTTCGAACTAGACGCGCGATCGGCGCCGACCTCGCCAGCCGGGGAGTCGACACGTGGACGTGAACACGGCGTGGGCGCAGGGACAGAGCCTGCTGCGAGCCGGGCGCTACGAGGAAGCCGTGCGCGCGCTCGAGCACGTCGCCTACCATCGCCCCGGGTACGCCGACGTGCACAACGCGTTGGGCGTGGCGCTGTCGATGACCGGTGCGCCGTTGCGCGCCGAGTCGCATCTGCAGCGCGCGCTCGAGCTCAACCCGCGCTACGCCGAGGCGCACCTCAACCTGGCCATTCTGCTTTCCGAGCGCGGCGCGTATCATGCGGCACGCGATCATCTGCGCGAGTTCGATCGACTCGCGGTGCCGACGGACGGCTCGCTGCCGGAAGCCGCGCTCGACGACCTGGCGAAAGGCCACCGCGAGCTGTCGGAGCGCTACAGCGCGTACGGACTGCGCGAGGAGGCGGAGTCGGAGCTGCGGCGCGCGCTGCGCCTGCGCCCCGAGTACCATGACCTGCGTCTGGCGCTGGCGCGCCTGCTCTTCGAGGACTGCAAGCTCGACGAGGCCGCCGAGCAGCTCGAACGTGTCCTGCAGCAGAACGAGGACTACGACGACGCTCAGCTGCTGCGCGGGCGGATCGAGCTCGAACGTGGTCGTCCCGAGGCGGCACGCGCCGCCTGGCGACGTGTACGAGTGGGTACGGCGGCGGTGCAAGCCCGCGCGTGGCTGACGCGCCTGGGACGCCGAGAACGCGGGGCGGGAACGGTGCGGGGCAACGGCTCCGGCTCCGGAGCCGAGAATGCGGCAGGGGATGCGTCGACGACGTGAGCCGCAGGGCCCCGGGCAGCCAAGAGGACACTGCATGCGATTTTCCCGACCCCGACGTCTCGTGCGCCGCGCGTTCTGGAGCGCTTGGATCGCGGCGGCTGCGCTCGGGGCGTGCGCGCTCGGCTGTGGAATGCCCCCGGTGCCCGTGCCCAAGACGTCGCCGCGTTACGACTTCGAAGCGGGGCGCGTTGCGCTCGAAGCCAAGCGTTATCTCGACGCGCAGACCTACCTGAAGCGCTTTCTCGACCTCAACCCGGGGCACGCCGTGGCCGACTCGGCGCAGCTTCTCCTGGGGCTGGCGCAGGCGCGCGCCGGCTCGCACGCCGAGGCCGCAGTCGAGTTCGCCATCCTCGTGCGCGAGTTCCCGCGCAGCGAGCTGCGCGACGATGCCGCGTATCACGAGTGCATGGCGTACTTCTCCCAGATGCGTCCGGCGCAGCTGGATCCCACCTTCGCGCTGCGTGCGCGCGGCTGCTTCAACGAGTTCTTGCTGCGCTTTCCGGAGTCGTCGCTGGGGGGCGAGGCGCGCACCCGGCTGGTCGAGATCTCCAATCGCCTTGCGGAGAAAGAACTTCGCACCGCCGAAATGTTCATGAGCCTCAAGCACTACGAATCGGTGCTGGTGTACGTCGACGAGATCCTGGAGAAGTACGCGACGAGCGAGTGGGTGCCGCGGGCCTTCGTCCTGCGCGCTCGAGCGCTGCTGCGGCTCAAGCGGCGCGACGACGCGGTGTCGACGCTGCAGAGCTTCCTGGCCAGCTTCGCCGAGCACGAGCTCGCCCCCGAAGCGCGCGAGCTGCTGCAGCGCGCACGCGGCGAGACCGCGACACGGTCGACGGCGCAAGACGATCCCGAAGACGGGCCGCAATGAGCCCGGCGCCGCGCTACGGGCTGTTCGGGGGCAGCTTCGATCCGGTGCACTACGGTCACCTGCGTCTCGCCGAGCTGCTGCGCGAAACGGAACGCCTGGAGCGCGTCGTCTTCTTGCCCGCCTGGCGTTCCCCGCACAAGCGCGCCAGTCGCGCCTCGGCTGCGCACCGCCTGGCCATGGTTCGCGCGGCCATCCGCGGCAACCCGGCCTTCCGCGCCAGCGACTTCGAGTCGCGCCAGGGCGCGCCGACCTTCACGATCGACAGCGTGCGTGCCTTTGCCCGGCGCTGGGGAGGGCGGCCCTTCTTGCTGCTGGGAGGCGACGCGCTGCTCGATCTGCCCACGTGGCGCGAGGCCGAAGCCTTGCGGCGCGAAGCGCGCATCGTGGCCTTCGCGCGCCCGGGGTACGCCCAGGCGCGGCGCCACGCCGCGCGCATGGGGGTGCGTTATCACCAGCTGACGCTGTCGGTGCTGTCGAGCTCCGAAGTGCGCCGTCGCGCGCGTTCCGGCCGCTCCATCCGCTACCATGTCCCGGAAGCCGTCCGACGCTACATCGAAGAGCATCGCCTGTACGGGGCACGGCCCGGGAATCGCGGATGAACGTCCTGCTGTTCGACGGAACCCAGCTGGCGTACCGTTCCTACTACGCCTTCGTGCGCAATCCTCTGCACAACTCGAGCGGCGAAGAGACGAGCCTGACGTTCGCGTTCGTGAACACGCTGCTGCGCCTGCTGCAGCGTTACGAGCCCGCGTACGCCGCGGTGGTGTTCGACGCGCCCGGCAAGAAGTTCCGTCACGAGGTGGACGCACACTACAAGGAAGGGCGACCGCCCATGCCCGAACGCATGGCGGCGCAGCTTCCGCGCCTGCACGAGGCGCTGGATGCCTTTCGTTTGACCGTGCTGCAAATGGAAGGCTTCGAAGCCGACGACGTTCTGGGCACGCTGGCGCGCCGGTTCGAAGCTCGCGCAGACGACGTTTTCTTGGTGACGAGCGACAAGGATTTCCAGCAGCTCTTGTCGGAGCGCGTGCGCATGCTGCGCGTGAAGCGCACGGGAGGCGACATCGACCTGTTTGGTCCGACCGAGCTCCAAGCGGAGATGGGCATCGCGCCGTCCCAGGTCGTCGACTACATGGCGCTGTGCGGCGACAGCGTCGACAACGTGCCCGGCGTCCCCGGGGTGGGCGCCAAGACCGCACGCACCTTGATCGGGGAGCACAGCTCGCTCGACGGCCTGTACGCCAGCCTCGAGAAGATCTCGAGCGCAGCGCTGCGCCGCAAGCTCGAAGCCGGGCGCGAGAGCGCCTTGCGCTCGCGCGAGCTCATCCAGATCGTCACCGATGTGCCGCTCGATCTCGAGCTCGACTCGCTGCGCTTTGGCCAACCGGATTGGCCAAGGGTGCGCGCGCTGCTGCGTGAGCTGGAGTTCGTGCAGCTCCTGCGCAGCTTGCCGGCGGAGTCGGCCCCGACGCACCAGGCCACCTGCGCGCGGGTCGAAGACGCCGACGGCTTGCAGCGCCTGGCCACAAATCTGCGTGCGAAGTCGGCCTACGCGCTGCACCTGGAGACCGCGCGCGACGCGTCGGGCCGCGAGCAGCCGTTCGCGCTGGCTTTCGCCTGGGACGACGCCGAAGCCACGCTGGTGCGATTGTCGCTCCCCGGGCCGCAGCTGTCGTTGGGAGACCTCGGTCTGGAGACGCGCGTCGCCGGGGAGCTCGATGCGAAGACGGTGCGCGAGGCGCTGGGGGATGTGCTCGCCTCCGGGGCGCAGACGATCGTCCACGACGCCAAGCACGCGGCCGCCGCGCTCGCGGATTGCGACCTCCGGCTCGAGCCGCCGTGGTTCGACACCATGCTGGCTTCCTATGTCCTGAACCCCTCGCGGCGCGGACACGCCCTCGAGGTGCTTGCGGGTGAGGTGCTGGACCGCGCCCTGCGCCCGCGTGACAGCCACTTCGACGCCAAGGATCGTCAGCGCGATCTGCGATCGCTCGGGACCGGCGCTCTCGCCGGCTACATGGGCGAACGGGTGACCACGGTGTGGTCGCTGCACCCGTCGCTCCGACGAGCTCTGGACGCCGAGCAGGTGAACCGCGTCTACGACGACATCGAGCTGCCGCTCGTGAACGTGCTGCGGGACATGGAACGTGCAGGCGTTCGCATCGACGTCGGGTTCCTCGAGCGCCTGTCGCGCGAGTTCGAAACCGACGCCGACGCGTTGGCCGAGCGCATCTACGCGCTCGCCGGGATGCACTTCAACATTCAGTCGCCGCGACAGCTGGGCGAGGTGTTGTTCGAAAAGCTCGGCCTCGCGCATGGACGGCGCACCAAGACCGGCTGGAGCACCGACTCCGACGTGCTCGAGCGACTCGCCCGCGAGCACGAGCTGCCGCGCGCCGTGCTCGAGTACCGCGCGTTGACGAAGCTGCGGTCGACCTACACGGAAGCGCTGCCGAAGCTGGTGCGCCCGCGCACCGGTCGCATCCACACCAGCTTCAACCAGGCCGTCGCCTCGACGGGCCGCCTGTCGTCGTCGGACCCGAACCTGCAGAACATCCCCACGCGCACCGAGACGGGTCGTCGCATCCGCTGCGCCTTCATTCCGGCCGACGAAGACGCGCGCCTGATGTCGGCGGACTACTCGCAGATCGAGCTGCGCATCATGGCGCACCTGTCGCAGGATCGCGCGCTGATGCGCGCCTTCCGCGAGGGCGGCGACGTGCACACGTTGACGGCGGCGCGCATCGCGGACTGCGCGCCCGAGGACGTGAGGCCGGAGCAGCGCGCCGCGGCGAAGACGGTGAACTTCGGCGTCATCTACGGCATGGGAGCGCGTGGGCTCGCGCAGCAGCTCAACATCGAGCTCGACGAAGCGCGCCACTTCATCCAGGAGTACTTCGCGAGCTACCCCGGCGTACGTGTCTACACACAAGAGATGATCGAGCGCGCGCGTACCCAGGGTTTCGTCACCACGCTCTTGGGACGCAAGCTGGTGCTGCCCGATCTCAAGAGCGCGCACCCGGCCCAGCGTGCCGCGGCCGAGCGCGTGGCGGTGAACGCCCCGATCCAGGGCAGCGCCGCCGACTTCATCAAGAGCGCCATGGTGCGCGTGCACGCGCGACTGCGCGACGAGAACCTGCGAGCACGCATGATCCTCCAGGTGCACGACGAGCTGGTCCTGGACGTTCCCGAACAGGAGGTCGATGCGGTGCGCGTGCTCGTGCGCCACGAAATGGAGAACGCCTTCCCGCTCTCGGTTCCGGTCGTCGTGGACGTCGGCGTGGGGCGCAACTGGGCCGAGGCCCACTGATGCGTGTCTACGCCGTGGTCGGCGGCATTGCCTCCGGCAAGACGACGGTGTCGACCCTGCTCGCCCAGTGGGGCGGCACGGTGGTCGACGCGGACCGACTCGGCCACCAGGCGCTGGCCGTTCCGAGGGTGGTTCGGGAATTGTCGCGGAGGTTCGGGGCTGATACTGTGGGCGCCGACGGTCGCGTGGATCGCCGCGTCCTCGGGAAGCGTGTCTTTGGAAAGCCCGCCCGCTTGGCCGAGCTCAATGCGCTCGTGCATCCCGAGATCGGTCGCCGAGTGCGCCGCCGCCTGGCCGCGCTGGAGAAGCGGGGTGTCCCGTACGCGATCCTCGACGCCGCGTTGTTCCTGGACGTCGAGCTGGGTGTGGAGGTCGACGCCGTCGTCGCCGTGACTGCGCCACGTGCCGTGCGTCGGCGACGCCTTCGCCACCGCGATGGTCTCAGCGAGGCGGAATGTGAGGCGCGGCTCGCCAGCCAGCCGCGAATCGGCGTCTGGACGCGGCAGGCGGATTTTCGCATCGACACGCAAGGAACGCTCTCCGAGGTCGAGGAGCGCGTGCGACGGCTCTGGCCGCAGCTTCAACGATTCCGCGGCCGCCGCCGCGAGGGAGGTCCGTGATGGAGAAGACGCTCGACGTCGGCGACCTGTCCGCCCGCCTGGCACACCTCAAGGAGTGCCTTTGATCTGCCGCGCATGCAAGCCGCTCTCGCCGCCCTGGAAAAGCGCATGTCCGCCGAAGGCTTCTGGGACGACCAGGCGCAAGCGCGCGACACGCTCGAAGAGGCCAAACGGCACCGCATCTGGCTGGATCCCATTGCCGAGCTCGACACGCAGCTGCGCGACCTGAGCGAGCTCGCCTCGCTCGCGGAGAGCGAGTCCGACGGCGCCACGCTGGCCGATGTGCAGCGCGACCTGCGCGCCGTCGATTCGAGGCTCGGCGATCTCGAGTTCCGCTTGATGCTCGGTGGCGAAGACGATCCCAAGAACGCGCTCCTGTCCATCCACCCGGGCGCCGGCGGGCTCGAGTCGCAGGACTGGGCCGAGATGCTGTTCCGGATGTACACGCGTTACTGCGAGCGGCACGGCTGGGAGTACGAGTCGCTGGACTACCAGACGGGTGAGGGCGCCGGGATCAAGGACGCCACCATCGAGGTGCGCGGCGAGTACGCCTACGGCTACCTGAAGGCGGAGAGTGGCGTGCATCGGCTGGTGCGCATCTCACCGTTCGACGCCAACCAGCGCCGGCACACGTCTTTTGCTTCGGTCTCCGTGTTTCCGGAGGTCGAAGAGGACGTGAAGGTGGAGATTCGCGACGCCGACCTGCGTGTCGATACGTTCCGCGCCAGCGGCGCCGGTGGACAGCACGTCAACAAGACCGATTCGGCGGTGCGCATCACGCATCTGCCGACGAAGATCGTGGTCAGCTGCCAGAGCGAGCGCTCGCAGCATCGCAATCGTGACAGCGCCATGAAGATGCTGCGTTCGCGCCTTTACACGCACTACAAGGCGCTCGAGGACGAAAAGCGCGCCGAACGCGAGCCCGAGAAGAAGGACAGCAGCTTCGGCAGCCAGATCCGGTCGTACGTCTTCCAGCCGTACTCGATGGTCAAGGATCACCGCACGTCGGTGGAAACCGGCAACGTGCAGTCGGTCATGGACGGTGACCTCGACCGTTTCGTCGAGGGGTATCTCAAGCACGCCAACGAGGTGCGTCAGGGTCCGAAGCGTTAGGAGGGGCATGTCGGAGCCGCACGGCGAACGTTTGGAGAAGCTGCAGGCGTGGAAGAGCCGCGGCGTGCAGCCGTATCCGTATCGCTTCGAGCGCACGCACCGCACCGACGAGGTCCACGCCCAGGAGTCGCAGCTGGGCGAAGCTCCGGTGGCTGTCGCCGGCCGCATCATGACGATGCGCGGCCACGGCAAGACGTCGTTCGCGCACATCATGGACGCCGCCGGGCGCCTGCAGGTGTACGCGCGCCGCGACGATCTGGGCGAGGAACGCTACGCCGACTGGAAGGTGCTCGAGGTCGGCGACTGGATCGGCGTCGGCGGCGAGGTGTTCCGCACCCGGACGGGCGAGCTCACCGTGCACGTGCGCTCGTTCGAGCTCCTGGCCAAGTCGCTGCAGCCACTGCCCGACAAGTGGCACGGGTTGGCCGACAAGGAGGTGCGCTTTCGCCAACGCTACGTCGATCTCATGGTCAACCCCGAGGTGCGCCGTGTGTTCGTCA
>JBFJHN010000068.1:0-7982 GCA_041613275.1 Candidatus Krumholzibacteriia bacterium
GAGTACGGCGTGCCGGTGGCTCTCATCGGCATCCAGAACGGCGTCGGCAAGGGCTCGGTGCGCACCGTGCGCGGCGTGAACGTGCGCGCGGCGCTGGACGAAGCGCGCGACCTGCTCGTCAAGTACGGCGGCCACCGCGAAGCCTGCGGGCTGACCATCGAGCCCGACCAGGTCCCCGAGTTCGTCGAACGCTTCGAGGAAGCCGTGCGCACGCAGCAGGACAGCGCCCGCGTGCGTACCTACGACATCGACGTCGAGCTCGAGCCCGACGACCTGAGCACGTCGCTCGTCGACGCGCTCGACCGCCTCGAGCCCTTCGGCACCGGCAACCCCGAGCCGCTCTTCCTGCTCCAGGGGATGCGCGTCGGCGAACGCACGCGCATCGTCGGCCAAGGACATCTGAAACTCGACCTCGAGCTGCCGTCCGGGCGTAGGCTCGACGGCATCGCTTTCGGCTGGGGCCGCGACGTGCCCCCGGTCGAGATCGTCGGCGGACAGCTGGACGCCGTCGGCCACGTGCGCCGACAGGACCCGCGCTTCGGCGACGATTGTCAGCTGGTGGTGACCGATCTACGGAGCCCATGAAGCCCGAACGCGCGCATACGGTGTCCGACGGCATGGAATTCGGCGAGCTGCGCCCGCTGCTCGAGCCGTACATGCCCGAGTCGGAGTACGCGGTGATCGAGCGCGCCTTCGAGTTCGCCTAGAGCGCGCATGCCGGCCTGATGCGCCGCTCCGGCGCGCCGTACTTCACGCACGTGCTCGAGGTGGCCAAGACGCTGGCGACGCTTCGGCTCGACCGCGACGCCGTCATCGCCGGCCTGCTGCATGACGTCGCCGAAGACACCGAAGTGACGATCACCGACATCGAGGCGCGCTTCGGCACGCCCGTCGCGCGTCTCGTCGACGGCGTCACCAAGATCGGCCGCGTCAAGTTCGAGAGCGTCGAGCACGAGCAGGCCGAGAACTTCCGCAAGATGCTGCTGTCGATGGTCCAGGACGTGCGCATCATCCTGGTCAAGCTGGCCGATCGCCTGCACAACATGCGCACGCTCGAGTTCCACGCGGAAGCCAAGCGTCGCTCGATTGCGCAAGAGACACTCGAGATCTACGCACCGCTCGCGCACCGCATGGGAATCGGCTTCCTCAAGTGGCAGCTCGAAGACCTCTCTTTCAAGTATCTCGAACCCGAGGCCTACCGCAACATCGAGCGCAACATCGGCCTCAAGCGCAAGGAGCGCGAAAAGTACCTCGAACGCGTCAGCGCCCCGATCCGCGACCGCCTGACCGAGGCCGGCGTCGAAGCCGAGGTGACCGGCCGCGCCAAGCACTTCTACTCGATCTACAAGAAGATGGCCGGCAACAAGAAGGAGATCGACCAGCTCTACGATCTGCTGGCGCTACGCGTCGTCGTGCCCTCGGTGCGCGACTGCTACCACACGCTCGGCATCCTGCACACGCTTTACACGCCGGTGCACGAGCGCTTCAAGGACTACATTGCCACGCCCAAGAGCAACATGTACCGCTCGCTGCACACCACCGTGGTCGGCCCCGAGGGCCACTTCATCGAGATCCAGGTGCGCACGGGCGACATGCATCGCACCAACGAGTACGGCATCGCGGCGCACTGGAAGTACAAAGAGGCCGCCAAGACCGACGACCAGCTCGACGAGAGCATGCAGTGGCTGCGGCAGATGCTCGAAGAGAAGCAGGACTTGAGCGACCCGCGCGAGTTCATGGAAGCCCTCAAGATCGATCTCTTCCAGCACGAAGTCTTCGTCTTCACGCCGCGCGGCGACCTCAAGCAGCTCCCCAAAGGCTCCACGCCCATCGATTTCGCCTATTCCATCCACACCGAGGTCGGTAACCAGGCAGTGGGCGCGCGCGTCAACGGCCGCATGGTGCCGCTGCATTACGAGCTCAGCAACGGCGACACGGTGGACATCATCACCTCCAGCTCAGGCCACCCCAGCATGAACTGGCTGCAGATCGCACGCACCGCGCGCGCTCGCTCGAAGATCCGCCACTGGATCAACGCGCAACGCTACGAGCAGTCGGTGTCGCTGGGACGCGAGATGCTCGACCGCGAGCTGCGCGCCAAGAAGGCCAAGTTCGACATCGACCGCCAGCTGACCGACGTGGCCCAGAGCATCGGCTTCGAGGACGGCGAGAAGCTGCTCGCCGCGCTGGGGAACGGCAACCAGTCGCTGCGCGCCGTCGTCAATCGCATCGTGCCGCGCCAGCCCAAGCGCAAGGGGTTGGCCAGCCTGCTGCCCACGGGGCAGCGCATGCAGCGCCTGGTGCGCGGCGCAACGAACGGCATCCGCGTGCAGGGCCTCGGCAACCTCATGGTGCGCTTCGCCAACTGCTGCGGCCCGGTGCCGGGCGACAGCATCATCGGCGTCGTCACGCGCGGGCGCGGCGTTTCGGTGCACCGCGTCGACTGCATCAACGTCGCCCCGGTCGAGCCCGAGCGCCGCATCCAGGTGTCGTGGGACGTCGGCGAAAAGCACGCCTTCCTCGCCCGCATCCAGGTCACCGGCAACGACCGCACCAACCTGCTCGCCGACATCAGCAAGAAGATCTCCGCCACCGGCACCAACATCCAAAGCGGCGACTTCGCTGCCGAGGACGGCCTGGTGCGCGTGTCGTTCCTGGTCGAGGTGCGCAACCTGCGCCAGCTGCAGGACGTGCTGCGCGCCATCCGCTCGGTGAAGAACGTGCACAGCGTCAATCGCGACGAGGGCGTGTAAGCGTGCGCGTCGTCGTGCAGCGCGTCACGCGTGCATCCGTGCGCGTGGGGGACGACGAGCGAAGCATCGAGCGAGGGTTGGCCTTGCTGGCTGGCTTCACGGCCGGCGATGACGAGGCCGTGCTCGGCTGGATGGCCGAGAAGTGCCTCGGCCTGCGCATCTTCGCCGACGACTCGGGCGCCATGAACCGCTCGGTCGTCGACTGCAACGGCGCGCTGCTGGTCGTGCCCAACTTCACGCTCTACGGCGACGCGCGCAAAGGGCGCCGTCCCAGCTTCACGAGCGCTGCGCCGCCGCCGGAGGCCCGTCAGCTGTTCGACCGGTTCGTGGAAGCGTTGGGTCGAGGATCGGTGCGCGTCGAGTCGGGCTGGTTCCAGGAACACATGCAGGTCGAGCTGGTCAACGATGGACCCGTGACGCTGCTTCTCGAGCGCGAGGGCGGCTGACATGAAGCGCGCGCTCTTCGTCGTCGTCGCGCTCGCGCTGCTGGTCGCGCACGCGTGGTTCTTCCGCTCGATCTTCGCCGGCAACTGTCCCGACGACGCCTACATCTCGTTTCGTTACGCCGAGAACCTGGCCGAAGGCCACGGGCTCGTATTCAACGAGGGCGAGCGCGTCGAGGGCTACTCGAACTTCCTGTGGACGCTGCTGCTGGCCGCAAACGCGCCGTTCGTCGACGACCTCACGTTGCCGGCACAGCTGTGGGGCCTGCTGTTCGCGTGTGGCGCGCTGGTGTTGGTGGCGGTGGCAAGTGCACACCTGGGTGTGCGCGTTGGCGCGTTGGCCCTTGGGCTCGCTCTGCTCGCGGGCAGTGGATACTTTGCGGGCTGGTCGATCAGCGGTCTCGAGAGCGGTCTGTTCGCGCTGCTCCTGATCGCAGCCTGGTACCGCTACAGCGTCGAGATCGAAAGCGAGCACGAGCGCCTGCCGTACTCGGCCGCGCTGTTCGGCCTGGTCACCATGGCGCGCCCCGAGGGCGTCCTCATTGCCGCCGGCATGATCGGCGTGCATCTGCTCCTGTTCGCGCGCGCGCCGGTGGGGGCGCGCAGGCGCTGGGCGTTTCCGCTGGTGCTGTTGGCCGTGGTGGTCGCGTACGAGGCGTTCCGCTTTGCCTACTACGGCCCGCACTGGGCGCCCAACTCGGTGCGCGCCAAGGTGGGCTTCTCGTGGAACCAGATCCAGCGCGGCTCGACCTACGTGACCACGCGCTTCGTCTACCCGTATGCGCTGCTGCTGGCCAGCACGGTGATCGCACCGGGCCTGTGGCGCCGGCCGGCGTTCGTCGTCGGCCAGATGCTGTTCGTCGGCTATCTCGTGTTCGTCATTCTGGTCGGCGGCGACTGGTCGCGCGGGCGCTTCTTCGCGCCGGTCCTGCCGTTGGCGTGCGCGCTCACGGTGGCCGTGCTGGGGAGCGTGCGCGGCTGGCGGCTGGTCCTGGCCGCTGGGTACGTCGTCGGGTGCTTCATCGTCACGACGCCGCGCGGCGAGGGACGCAACTGGCAGCTGTGGACGCGCGGCGACGCCGAGCGCGTCGCCATCGGACGCTGGCTGCGCGACACCGCGCCGGGCGATGCGGTCGTCGGCGTGCTGGCCGCGGGACAGATCCCCTACTACTCGGGCCTGCGCACGCACGACATGCTCGGTCTCAACGATCCGTACATCGCCAACCTCGATGTCAGCCGCATGGGGCGCGGCACGCCCGGCCACGAGAAGATCGACCCCGACTACACGCTCACGCGCGTGCGCCCCGACGTCATCGTCGGCGGCGATCGGCTCGTGTTCTACAAGCGCCACCCGGCCTTCGACCGCGACTACACGCGCCTGACGCACTTCTGGAGGCTGCACGAGGTGTGGGTGCGGCGCGAGTTCCTGCCGCGATTGAGACGCGAGGCGCGTCAAGGTCCGCCCGGCGCCGTCGGCCGTCCGGTGTCGCCGAAGAAGTCGGGCCGCACGGCGCCTTCGGGAAGGCGCGCGATCCCACGCCGATCCATGGCCGCCTCCACCTGCGCCAGCAGCCCCTTCGGATCGGGATTGTGATCGAAGTAGACGCGCTTGAACGTGTTGTAGTCGCGCGCCACGTGTGTTTCGAATCTCTCGTCGATGTTCGGCAGGTAGACCGTTTCCAGCCAGTGCGGGAAGTCGAGAAAGCGCGCGCCGCGACAGCGCTTGAGCTGCTCCATCAGCTCGCGGTCGTAGACGATGATCTCGCCGAACAGGATGTCCTTCTCCCAAGGCAGGCCGAACATCACGTACTGCGGCAGGCTGCGCACCGGCTGATAGTGGAAGCGCAGGTTCACGCCGCGCGCGTAGATGTAGGCCGCATCGGCCAGCTTTTCGTGGCCCGGGCGCCCGCGCACCGGCGGCGTCGGCAGGTGCGCGATGTGCGGATCGGTCAATCCGTAACGCTCGATCGCCACCGGGAAGCGCCCGTAGTACGCCAGGCTCGCCTGCCCGCCCTGGACGAGGATCACCGCGTCGGTGCCTTCGAAGCAGTCGCGGATCGCGCTCGCCATCGCGCGAATGTCGTCGAGCCGCTCGTCGGGATACCAGAGCGGCTCGTCCACGATGCTGCGCACGTGCCCCTTGTCATCGAACCAGCCGTGCTTGCGCACGATGCCCACGACGATGAGCGCCAGAAACACGGCCGTGGCCGACACGCGCCACACGCGTCGCGGCAGCTGATGCACCACCCACTCGCACGCCAGCAGCAGGAACGGCGTGGCCGGCAGATAGAAGCGAGCGAACATGAAGTCGCCGCCGACGCGCGTGACGTAGAAGACGTTCGCCGCGGCGATGGCGAGCGCCAGCGTCATCGGCCCGGCCGGGTGCTTCGACCGGTGGCGGAACAGGAGCGCGATGCCCGCGAGAGCGAGCAGGAAGACGAAGTACGCGCCGAAGTACGTCGACAGATACGCCCATCCCTGCGGCCAGTTCGCCACGCCGCCCGACTTGGCGTAGTACGGGTTGGGAAACAACCAGCCGTAATAGGACAACCGGAACACGAACACCGGCCCCACGAGCGCGACGAACAAACCGCCGAACACGAGCGCCGGCCGCCAGCGCCAACCCGAGCGCCACCACAGCCACAGCCCCGCGAGACCGGAGTACAGCAAACCTTCGGGCCGCGTCAGCGTGGCCATGGCGAACGCCCATGCGGCAAACGGCACGCGCCGTTTGCGTTCCGACGTGGTGAGCAGCGTGAAGCCGAGAAGCAGGAAGAAGATGAACGCCATCGTCTCGAGCCCGCCCGAGGCGAACGAGCGCGCATCCTCCAGCACCGCCCAGCCCAGCGCGGCGATCGGCACGCCCCAAAGCCCCCCGCGTCCGGGAAACAGCCGTCGCGACAACAGCACCAGCAGGAACAAGCAGCCGACGTAGAAGGGAAACCCGAGGTACTTGCCCAGGAGGTGCGCTTCGATGCCCAGCGCGCGCCCCACCGTGAGCAGCACGAACCACAGGAAGTGCGTGTAGCCTTCGCTGCGTTCGTCGGGGTTGTAGACCGGGCCATGCCCGTCGAGCACGTTGTCGCAGTAACGGAAGGTGATGTAGACGTCGTCGGCGACCCAGGAGTTCGCCAGCACCCACACGCACGCCGTCAGGAACAACGCAATCCAGATGCCCGCGAACGCGCCTTCGGATCTCGTCGCCATGCGTCGAAAGATAGCGCATCTGTGCTAGCCTGTTGTGATGAACTCTCTCGTTCCCGCGCATCTCCAGCAGGATCTTGTCCTCGCATCGGCCAGCCCACGCCGCGCCACGGTGCTCGACATGCTGGGCTTCGAGTTCGAAATCGAGCCCGCGGACGTCGAGGAGACGCACGACGGGCGCGAGTCGCCGCCCGAGCACGCCCGGCGCCTGGCACGGGAAAAGGCGCAGGCGCTCGCACGCTCGCGCAGCGCCGGCACGTCGATCGGCGCCGACACGATCGTCGTTGCGGACGGCGACATCCTGGGCAAGCCCGAATCGTTCGACCACGCGCTCGAGATGCTCGGGCGCCTGCAGGGCCGCTGGCACACGGTGCACACCGGCATCGCGCTGTACGATCTGGCGGCGCGCCGCGGCGTCGACGACGTGGCGAGCACCGAGGTGCGCTTCCGCGCCTGCGACGACGATTTGCTGCGGCGCTACGTCGAGACCGGCGAGTGCGACGACAAGGCCGGCGCCTACGCCATCCAGGGCATCGGCGCGCTCCTCGTCCAGGAGATCCGCGGCTGCTACTACAATGTGATGGGTTTTCCGATCCACAGCTTCGTGGAGCTTCTGCAGCAGCTCCATGCCTCGGAGGTGGGCCGTGCCGGTTGAAGCGGTGGGCTACGAAGACGGCGCCGTGCGTCTGATCGATCAGACGCGTCTGCCGGCCCAACACGTCGACCTGCACATTCGCGATCTCGACACGTTGTGCGAAGCGATTCGCATGCTGCGCGTGCGCGGTGCTCCTGCCATCGGCGTGGCCGCCGCCTACGGCTTCCGCATGATGGCCGAGCGCTATCTCGCCGATGGGGGCAGCAACCTCGACGAGCTGCGAACCGTGCTGCGCGACACCGGCCGCCGCCTGGCCGCGACGCGCCCGACGGCGCGCAACCTGTTCACGTCGATCGAACGTCTCGGCCGCATCGTCGACGGTGACGCCGCGAGCGCAGAAGAGCTGGCACGCCGCGTTGCGCGCGAGGCCGACGCCGTCCACGAGGAAGACCGCAAGCTGTGCCTGGCAATCGGCACGCACGGCGCCGCGCTTCTGCCGCAGCGCGCGCAGGTGCTCACGCACTGCAACGCCGGGGCGCTGGCCACGGGCGGCATCGGTACCGCTCTCGGCGTCATCTACCAGGCGGTGCGGGCGGGCAAGGCGGTGCAGGTTTACGCCGACGAGACGCGCCCGCTCCTGCAGGGCGCGCGCTTGACCGCATGGGAGCTCGAGCGCGAGGGCATCCCCGTGACGCTCCTGTGCGACAACGCCGCCGCTTCGCTCCTGTCGGGCAAGCGCATCGACTGTGTCGTCGTCGGCGCCGACCGCATCGCGCGCAACGGCGACACCGCCAACAAGATCGGCACGCTCTCGGTGGCGCTCGCCGCCAAGCGTTTCGGCGTGCCGTTCTACGTCGCTGCCCCTTCGACGACGTTCGATCTGTCGCTGGCAAGCGGCGACGAGATCCCCATCGAGCAGCGCGAAGCCGGTGAGGTGAGCGCCGCGCGCGACGGCGTCGGCGTTTTCAACCCCGCGTTCGACGTCAC